>CAMVBP010000107.1 GCA_947165795.1 uncultured Treponema sp. | reverse complement strand
GGATTTCTGTTTCAACAGGGTCGCGGCCTTCGCCCTTAAAATAATCCTGAAGGAAGAGAATATCAGCATGATCCATAGCAAGACCCATCTTGTTGCGGTATGCTTCAATTTCTTCATCATTCATTTTGATAAAGCCTTCAACAACTGGAATGTCTGCAGGCTCTTCTGAATGCATCTTTAATGTTTCTGGTTTTGTATCATCTGTAAGACGTGAATCAACAGGGTTGATAAGATAGTTCTGGATTTTTTTGATTTCTTCGTCTGTTACATTGCCTTCAAGAACAACGATTTTTGCACAACGTACAACAGGAGGTTCAGTAAGAGTTTTTACTCCTTTAAGACCTGCGCGAAGCAAAGAAAGACACTGCTCGGCAGAGTCAGCACGCTGGTCGTACTGTCCAGGTAAAAATTCCCAGATAATTTCGCGGCCGCTGTGTTCAGGAAGCTTTTCTGTAAATACAAAATCGCTCTGTGGCTCAGAGAAAATGCGTGTTGCCGCAATTTTTGCAACTTCATCACTTACATTTTCAATATCATAGCGGTTGAAATAACGAACTGCTTTTACTCCGGCAATTCCCAAAAAACTATTGATTTCTGAAAGATAACGGCGCGCCTCGTTTTCAAAGCCTGGGCGGCGTTCAACATATAAACGATACATAGCGCGATTATATCAAATATTTTATAGATAGAAAATAGGTGAGAAGTAAAACGATAAAATAACACAAATTCGCCGCAATTTTGCCGCATTCCTAATATATATTAATAGAATAAAACAAATCTCCAAGAGGCATAAAATGAAAAATCATTCAAAAATCAGAAGGTGTACACAAAATTTACTGAAATTCTTCAGATCAATGTTTTCTGAAAAAACTTTTTTCTATCTTATAATTCTTTCGGGCTTTTCGATTTTTCTTTCTTTATGCCGGATTATTTACACAGGCCGTGCAATGTACGCATTTCTTATTTGGAACCTTTTTTTAGCATTTGTGCCTTTTTTAATTGCAAATATAGTGACTTACAGAAATTTCGGCAAAAAAACGGAAATTTTATTTTTGCTTTTGTGGTTCATTTTCTTTCCGAATGCGCCGTATATTCTCAGCGATTTTATTCATTTGGGAAAGCAGCCTTTTGCGCCCCGCTGGTTTGATTTAATTCTTATACTTTCCTACGGATTAACAGGACTTGGTTTTGGTTTTTCAAGCTTTAAGAAAATCAAAAGCATACTTCAGAGGCGTTTTTCAAAAATCAATCTTTTTTTATTGAATGCTGCGATTTTGTATATAACAAGTTACGGAATTTATATAGGCCGTTTTTTAAGATGGAATTCGTGGGATATATTCAGCAATTTTATTCCGCTGATGAAAGATATTTTTACAACGGTTGTTCATCCAATTCAAAATGCGGCTGCGTGGGGCTTTACATTTTTGTTCGGAACTCTGTTAAATATTCTTTTTGTTTTTTTGGATTCCGTATCTGCCGTAACTGCTTCAACGTCCGCAAGTTCCGTAAATCCTGCAAATTCCGCCGTTAAATAACAGTTTTCGCAGCAGTTCTGTCTTAAAAAAATCAAGAATTTGCTAATTTTTATAGTTTGCATTATAATATTACGGTGAAATTTTATAACAATTATGTGATGACAAGATTGTTACGTTGTAAGAAATCAGGCATCGTCGCACTTATAATTTTTATGATTTTTCTTCTCCTTACAGGCTGTGAACAGGCAACATGGAATGATCCTGTTCATGAATTTTTTGAATACTACACAAATACAGCTGCAATTATAGAAAGCGTAATCAACCGTTCAATTGGCAGCGGAAGTACTGGAATTGATTGTGTAGAAAGCAACGAAAATAAAACTATTTCTCTTGTTCTTCGTAATCCACAGCATTACATTCTGGATTTTTCTTATGATTTTGATAATTCGCTTGTAGCCGCAAAAGCCGCGGAATTTTCGAATGCAGTTTATTTTATTCAGTCAAGTTCAAGAGAAAATGCGACAGTTGTTTTCAGTAAAGAATTCTTATATGCAATTGATAACGGCGATGCATGTTATACAGATTCTTCAGGAAATCCAACTTCTATTGTAAAGGATCTTTCCGGTACAATAACTATAAAAGAATCTATATCACAACGAGAGTTTGAATCTTTCCATATATCTGTAATGGTTAATACCATTCCTCCAAGAATTCGAGGGGCAATGTATCAGCGGGATAATACGCAGTATGTAATTTGTCTTTATGTGCCGAATCTTTATGGCTCGGTTCACGAAAAAGATACAAAACGCATTTATATTGGAAGTGATCTTTATTATATTGAATTTTCTTCTTCCGGTCTGGCCGGTATAACAAAAAGCGACGGTGGAACTCCAAATCTTGTTACTTCCATATCTGGACTTCAAAACGTAGATACATCTGCTGCAGTTTTCCAGGGGACTGCTCCTGCGGGTTATGTAACTCTTTACTATTTAACAGGTCTGGATCCTGCCGCTCCGGAAAATGCAACTGTTTCCAGCAGCCTCCGTTTAACTGATGATTATGGATTCAGTAATACAATTTATATTTCAAATACAAATCCTCAGTTAAGTCCTGTAACGCTGAGTGTTACCAATTCAAGTACTAATTCTGTAGAGGATGACACAGGACTCTTTACCTTTACGATTAATCACGACAGATCTGCTTATCGTACCTTAATGGACGAAAATGATCCTACAGGTCAGGCAACAGTTCAGGTTCCTGCCGAAGATGCACCTGGCGCGCCTACAATTATTTATAATATTTTCAAAGTTGGAACAACACTGCCTGTTGCAACCGGAAGCGGAACAGCACCGGTTTCTGTTTCGGTAGAAAAAGGTCAGTTCTATGTAGAAGCTTACGCATGTTACTCTGGTTATGTAGACAGCGGAAATAATACGGGCTTTGGTTCGTCTTCATCTAATCCGTTTACAGTTCACAGAAGCCTGAATTATTACGTAAATGCTTCGGGCTCGGCTCTTGGCAACGGTTCTCTTTATAATCCTTATAATTCTCTGCAGAAATGTTTAATAGAAATGATTTCTGATGCTCAAAATGATTATGTACCTGGTGCAACTTATACAATAAAACTCCAGAGCAGTATAAGTCCAATTTCAACTGATGTTTTTGATTCTACAACAGATAATGCATTTGCAAGTTTCAAAAAGCCTTCTTCCGGAGTTTCTGATTCAACAATTAAGTATAAAATTGAAGGAAACGGATACACAATTAATGCAGGCCGTTCTTCCGGAAATCCAGGTTATGTTATCAGAACTCAGAATAATGTTGAATTGACAATTAATAACGTAACTATTACAGGCGGTAACAATACTGATGCCGGCGGTATTTATATGAACGGCGGAACCTTGAACCTTAATGGAGTTACTGTAACAGGAAACTATGCTGAATCTGGTGCCGGAATTAAGCTTGCTTCAGGAATATTGAATTTAAACGGTGTAACTGTAAAAGAAAATACTTTAACAACAAATGGTTCAGGGGCAGGAATTTTCTATACAGACGGAACTGTAAATATTTCTGGAAGAAACACAGTAGACAGAAACTATAATTCAGATGGTAATCCTGCAAACTTCTATATTTCAAAGGATTCTCCACTTAATATTACAGGTGCTGTAACAGGAAGTTTAATCAGAATTTCTAAGAACTTTACGGGACTTACCGAGCCGGAAATTGGAACTCCAGTTATATTTACTTCTGGTTTCGGTTACGGAACAACAAATACGGAATTGCCTGGAAAAGTATTTAAGGGAGATACATTTGCCGTAGTAAAAGAGGGTACAGACGCAGCCTTTGCAAAATCAGGAGCCGAAATTTATAACACATTTGACTTTAACTTTAATTTTACTATGGCAACTGCAGATGCAGACGGAAACTACAGATTTACAGTCGGTCAGGCAAAAGATTTTACAATAACTCCGGTAGTAACGCTTGAGATGGGTGGAACTACACATACATTTACATACAATGCAGCAACCAGAACCCTGCAGAATAATACAAACAACGACAGATATTATGATAGCGACGGTGATGAATCTCAGATGACCTGGGCGGCAACACTTTTGTGTGGTGGTGAACTTACAGGAAGTTATGCACCGGCAGTAAACAATAACATAATTACAATTCCAGCGGCTCTCCCATATCCAGAAACTTATGTATTGCATGTAACAGCTACTTATATGGGAATTCCGCATTCAAAAGACTTTATAATTTATGGTGTTTCTAATTAAGGAGGATGAGATGAAAAATATTTTACGAACTAAAAAACTAAAAAAATCTCCTTTCATTCTTTTTTTAATTCTTTCTTCAATGCTTTTTCTTACTTGTACAAATCTTTTCAGCCCGGAAACTGTAGAAGAGTCTTCTTCCGGACAGAGCGAATCTTCTTCTTCGGCTCCTTCTTCGACTCAAACAACTTCAAACTTTACAGGAACTTTTTCTCTGCAAGGTGCATTTCCTTCTATTATATTTGATGAAAATGAAGATAATTCCAATGCGCGAACTGCATTTCCAGAAATTTCGGGCAGTGGAATTACATTTTTTGCAAAGGCCACTGCTTCCGGCCAGACTGATGTCGTAGTAGCAGGTTCAGATATAACTCAGGTTGGATCAACATCCAAATATATTTTTTCAATGAATCTTGCGCAGGACGTAGACTGGACGATTACTGTTGGAATACAAGAAACAGGAACCGATACGCAATTACTTGTTGATTCTTTTCCTGTAAGACTTTCAACAGATGAGCCTGTTTTATCGCACAATTTTGTTCTTCGTCCTGATACAAGTCAAAGCGGAAACGGACATATTTCTCTTTCTATGACAGTTCCGGCCAGCGTTCAATATGTACAGACTGTTTGTACAAGTTCAAATTCTGCAGACTGGCCGACAGAATTTTCTATGATTGAAAAGTCTGGTTCAACGGTAACATTCCCTGCCAGTGTAAATGTTCCTGCAGGACTTTATGAAATTTATCTGAAGTTTTTAGATTCTTCTCAGGTTCCTTTATATCCTGATGTTGCAGAAAATATTTTTGTAATTAAAGGCTTTTCTACACAAAAATGGGAAAAAAATACAGATGAATATATAAACAGCTCTGGAGCATTTGAGCTTACCCAGGAACGTCTGACAAATGCTTCCCGAACTCAAATTTATGTATCTTCAAATGCAACTGCAAATGAAGAACATGGTTCAAGATTTTATCCCTGCAGTACTCTTGCAAAGGCTGTAAGTATTATTAATTCAAATGGACTCGAAGCAAATGATTATACAATCTGGGTTGACGGCAGTGTAGCAGGAATTACTGAACTTGGATCTGCCCTTAACTCAAAAGTAAAAACACTGACAATTTGCGGAATAAGTGCCAATAATCCTGGTGTTTTATCTGGCGGTGACGGAAGTGTTTTAAATATTTCGACAACCAAGCAGGTAACGCTCAGAAATCTTCAGGTTACGGGCGGCCATCTTTCTGGAAACGGTTCTAAGGGCGGCGGAATTTACATGGCTTCCGGTACAAATGTAACGCTTGATACCGGAACTTTGATTGGTGCAGAAAAAAGTGCGGCCGTTACTTCAACTACTGCAGCGGCAAATTATGCAGAATCAGGCGGTGGAATTTATAATAACGGCGGTACTCTTACCGTAAAAAACGGCGCGGTTGTAAGCGGAAACTATTCAAGTGCAAGCGATTCCGGTGATACAGAAGTTGGCGGTGGCGGAATCTGGAGTAAAGGTGGAACTGTTACTCTTGAAGCTGGTGCAACTGTTACACATAACGGAGCTGTAGCGCGCGGTGGTGGAGTTTCTATAGAAGATGGGGCAACACTTAATATTGCAGGTGCAAATATAGACAGCAATGCTGCTGGCCATTTAGGCGGTGGAGTTTACGTTGCTTCCGGAAGCTTTAACTTTTCCGGCGGTGTTATTTCACAAAATCAGGTAACTTCTGCGGAATCATCTGGCGGAGCAATTTATACAAAGGCTGATTTTTCAATTTCTGGCAATGCAAGTATTCCTTATGGTGTTGCAGGTGAGCAGAAAGAAGGAAAAAATGATATTGCTCTTGCAAGCAATAAAAAGATAGTAATTGCAGGTGATCTTACTTCAACAGATACTGTAGTTGGAACAATTCTTCCTCCAAACTGGAGCCGTGGAACTCAGGTTTTGGGAGTTGATTCAAATTATGCCACAGAATTAACTGATGCACTGGTAGGAAGATTTAAAATCACAGACAGCGACTTCAGTATTAAAAAATCAACTTCTTATACTGAAAGAGGAATTCTTTGTGCGCCAATATATGTTGCGGGAAGAGGTTCTGAAAACCGTATAACTTGTACGGCCGACGGAGATGATGCAGATGGTATTCATGGAACAAAAGATTCGCCTTTTAGAACTCTTGCACATGCTATAGAAGAACTGAGCGGTGGTGAAGAAGCCGAAATTCTTATTGATGGAAAAATCTCTGGAAATCAAAGTATTGGTACAGCCTTAATAGCTGCAAACTGTCCGGCTTTAACAATCCGTGGTGCAAATGGACTTAATACTGACGGAACTCCAAAGGATAGTCTTAATGCCGGTGGAACAGGTACGGTACTTACAGTCGGCTCGGCTGTTCCTGTAACTGTAAAAAATTTAAAGATTACAGGTGGAAACAAAAGCGGAAACGGCGGTGGAATTTTAATTGAAAATAATTCAACTGTAGTTCTTTCTGACGGGGCTGTTGTAACTGGAAATATCGCAAATGCTACAACAAATATGAATGACGACGGAAAAGGAGGCGGCATTTATATTTCAACAGGGGCTTCTCTTTATGTAAATGGTAATGTTCTTATTGGAGACAGCCGTACCTCAACTTCTGTAGCACTAACAGGAGATACTGCAGGTCCAACTACTTTTGCAAACAAAGCTGTTAGCGGTGGTGGAATTATGAATTGTGGTTCTCTTTATGTTGGTTATGAGCCGGGCACTGGAGGAACACCTGCAGTTCATGCCGTTGCGGAATCACAAGGCTATGGAATA
>CAMVBP010000106.1 GCA_947165795.1 uncultured Treponema sp. | reverse complement strand
ACTATTATTTTGCGGAACAGGGATAGATGATGCAGGTTCATATGTAAGAGTGGGAGAGGACTTTGCCTCTCTCAAAGCTGATTTTTCTATAGCTAATAAACAAATAAAAAAAATATTCTCATATTATGTAAGAATCAGACTTTTTAGAAAACAGAATCGCTGGATTATTGAAGAAGAAAATGCATATTTATCCGATTTAAATAATCAAAAAAATAAGTTATCTTTCTGTTATGATTCAACTAATTCTACAAATCCAATTACTCCTATAAACCTAAAAAATAATCTTATTTCCTTCATAGAAAAAAATCTTGATTTTACTGAAGAAGTTCCTTCTCAATTGTTTTTTATTATGCAAAAAGAATGGAGTCGGTTCTATAAAACTTCCTATATTTTTGGAGAGCACCTTCTTTCTTTATACGATTCTTATACAGAACAATCAAAAGAATCAATTCTTGATTATCTAAAAATATTTAATGATTATGCAAAAAATTATTTTTTTGTCATTACAGATAATTTTATAAACGGGGGATTAGTTAATGCAAAAACAATTCCTGTTATATTAACAAATCAAAAAGTCTTTTCTAATGGAGCTATAAATTACTTTTCTTTAAACATTGACGGACCAACAAAAGCTTTGGAACCAAAAGAAGGTTCATTTGATGTATTCATAAATAAATTCAACGATATTATCATTTCTCTTTGCCCTGAAACAAAGCTTTCTTTTAAAAAAATATTAGGAATAAAAGACAGTATTCATTCAGATCCTAATATGTTAGAAAATTATTACGAGGTTTTTACAATTAAAGATAATCTTGAAGTTCCAATAAAATATGAAAGTCTTGGCATAAAAAAAATCATTTCACTTGTAAATATTTTAATTTTTGCTTATGGAAATCCTTCTGTACTTTTAGTAATTGATGAATTAGATTCAAGTATTAATGAATTAGTTTTAGATGTTTTCCTAAAAGTTTTTTCAGAAAACGGTAGTGGACAAATAATTTTCACTGCTAATAATCTTCATCCCCTTGAAATTTTAGATAAGGCCGAATGCTGCTTTTCTACGACAAATTCTTCTAACCGTTTTGTCCATCTAAAATATGTAAAACCAAATAATAATCTTAGAACCCTCTACATATCTCTTGCAAAACAAGGTGGCAATAATAAAAATGAAAATCTTTTTATTCCACTTTCAGAAGAAAACATGAAATCTATTTTTGAGAAAACTTTAAATAAGTAGAAGAAAGCTCATTTCAAATTAATAAGTTAATTCTCCTTAATTATCTGTATCTTCCGATATAAAAGTAAATCTTATTATCAAAGGGAGATACATATGAATGCAGAAATTATCAATAAAATTAAATCAAAAATGTCTGAAGAACTTCTTCCAGAACAACTTAAAAAACTTGAAAAAGTTCTAATAGAAGTGTTGGAAACAAATCAAAGTGTCTTAAAAAAATCAAAAAACAATAAAAATCTTGTAAACCTTTTTATAAGCGCAAAAAGAATAGAAGGATGCTCTAAACGAACAGAAGAATATTATTTGTCTACTTTAACCTTCTTTGAAAAGAATATCAAATGTGATATTTGTTCTGTCAATACTAATATAATCAGAGATTATCTTATAAATTATCAGAAAATGAATAACTGCTCAAATGTAACACTAGATACTGTACGAAGAATTTTATCAACTTTTTATAAATGGCTTGAAGAAGAAGATTTTATCTTAAAAAGTCCTATGAAAAGAATTCATAAAATAAAAACTCCAACGGTTATTAAAGCAGCGTTTTCCGATGAAGAAATTGAAATTATTAGAAAAACTGTTTTTGAAAACAAAAGAAATCTGGCAATTATAGATATATTGCTTTCTTCTGGTATAAGAGTAAGTGAACTTGTAAATCTCAACCGTTCATCTATAAACTTAAACTCCAGGACCTGCATTGTTTTTGGAAAGGGTGCAAAACAGCGAGAAACATATTTTGATGTCCGTACTAAAATAGAACTTGAAAACTATTTAAAGACACGGAAGGATAAAAACAAAGCTCTATTTGTTTCTTTTCACAAAAAATCAAAGCATGGAACATATACAAGACTCTCTGTAAACTCAATAGAAAAAATGATTAGAGAAATAGGAGCTAAAACTGATATAGAAAATGTTCATCCGCACAGATTCCGTCGTACTATGGCAACTCGCGCGATAGATAAAGGAATGCCTATTGAACAGGTTCAAGTTCTGCTTGGACATACTAAAATAGACACTACATTGCGATATGCTAATGTTCAGCAGTCCAATGTAAGATATTCTCACCAAAAGTATGTCTGCTAACTCCACTTCCCTTCTCTATTAATTTTTCCTTCATTCCCTCATGACTTTTTGCCTGCAATCTGGTATATTATTTTTATGAGTAAAAAGTTGCAGGCAAAATCAAAACATTTTATTCGCAACATAAAATATGCATTAAAAAATCCGGTGACTTATATCTGGATTTTAATTCTTTTAATTATCTCAATCGCAACAATTGTTGTTTTTCATTCAGAAACTAAAACAGAAAGCGGAATTGAATCTATGTTCGATTCCGTATGGTTTACATTAGTTGCTGTTTTTGCCGCATATTTTGATTATTGTGTAAAATCTGTTCCGGGCAGAATGTCTGCTCTTGTTCTTCTTGTGCTTGGAATGCTTTTATTCAGTGCTGTAACCGGTAAACTTGCGTCCTATTTTATGGATTTACAAATGCAAAAAAATAAGGGGTTAAAAAAATTGAAGAATATTAAAGGTCATTTTTTACTATGCGGATGGCGTCCGGGATTCGAAAAAATTCTGGATTCAGTTTTAACAACAAATCCTGATATTACCCCGGATATGATTGTTTTAATTAACGACGCAACTGAGCAGATTGAACAGATTCGCTCACAATCACGATTTAAAGAAATTAATTACGTTTCGGGAGATTTTGCAGACGAAACTATTCTTAAAAAGGCAAAAATAGAAACTGCAGAAAGAGCGCTTGTAATCTGCGACCGCTCAAAAAAATATTCAGACCTCGAAATTGACAGCCGCACTGTTCTTGCAGTTTTAACTATGGAAAATATTAATCCGGGAATTTATATTGCTGCCGAACTGTTAGATGCAAAATTTCAGAAGCATCTGGAAATGGCACACTGTGATGAAATTATTCTTACCCAGGATTATGAGCACAGTCTGCTTGCAACTGCTTCTTCTGGAATGGGCTACAGCAATGTTATTAAAGCTTTAATCAGCGACGACGCAGATACAGGTATTATAATAGAAGATATTCCTATGGCATTTATTGGAAAAACCTACGGTGACTATGAAAAGCATCTTGAGCTTAAAGGAAATGTTAATGGTGTTCTTGTAGGACTTCTTTTAAATACAGGAAACTTTCATCAGCGAAGAAAAGATGCCTTACGCGAGGCTCAGAAAAATCCAGATATAAAAATGATTGTTGATAATTTAAAGAAAGTAAAAACCTTAAAAAGCAATGAACCTGTTTTAACTCCTCCACAGGATTATATAATTCAAAAAAATACAAAGGCTATTTTAGTACGCGGTCAGTCTTTACTTTCTGAAGCTTCAGGAACAGGTTCTAAAACAAGGAAATAAAAATGGAAAATTTTAATGAAGTTTTACCAAAGCTGGTACAGATTCAACTCTTTTCTGATTTTAATATTAACGACGAAAACGACAGACGCATTCTTAAAGAAGTTTATGAAAGCATGACTATTGAAACTTATCAGAAAGGAGATGTAATAATTGCAGAAGGAAAATTCGGTGATATGTTTTACATTCTATATGAAGGTTCTGTTCATATCTGCCGTAAAACTCCTGCAGGAGATACAATTGCTCTGGCCGATTTAAAAAGCGAAGATAATGTTTTCTTTGGAGAAACAGCTTTAATCAGCGATGATCCAAGAACTGCAACTGTAAAAGCTATTACCGATTGCAAATGTATTGCACTTTCCAGCACAAAATTTTTAGATGTATGCGATAAAGAACCTCTTTTAGGCTACAGAGTTTTATTAAAGCTTGCAAAAAGAATGGCAAAAACAATTAGAGATACTAACACAGATAAAGCAACTCTTTACGAAGCTTTATACAGCGAAATTGAATCCGGTGTATTTTTCTAACGAATTATTTTTTACAGCTCAGCCTACAAAAACAAAATCCACAGACTGAACAGTTATATCTACGTTCTTCATCTGTAAAATTCTTTTATCGTTTAATGCAAGGTCTGCGCAGTTTTTAATTGTTGTCTGCATATCTAAAGCAGGTATTAAAAAAAGAGCATCATTTCCGCGCTTATCTATACAAAAGGCTTCATAAGTTTTTTCGGGATTCTGTAAAAGATAAACAAGCTTCCAGTGTAATTCACTCTGACGGCTTACCTTTCTTGCGGCAAGACTTGCAGCATCACCTGCAGCTACGCGTTCAAGCATTTCATCTTTATTTAACAATCTTCTTCCATCTATAAAAGCACGAAGCTGCTGATGCGAAATTAAATCTCCGTATCGTCTTAAGGGTGAAGTTACCTGACTGTAAAATGAAAGTCCCAGAGCTGCATGAGGAGCTGGAGTAATTCCTACAGAACGCTTTCTCATGCATTTTACCATGGCAAACTGCCCTGCCCAGCCTTCTGGAATTTTAGAAGGAAAATCCGGACTTTCCTGACTTATATACATAAATGGAATTGAATTCTTAAAAGCAAATTTTGCCGCACCTTCTCCTGCAAGAATCATTAATTCAGCAATCATATCATTAGACTCTAAGCGCAGTTCTGGTTCTATAGTTACTTTTTTAGTTTCTTTATCTACACAAATATCAACTTCCGGCATTTGAATTACAACCGCGCCGTTAGAATCTCTTCTTGCTTTATTTTTTCTTGCAATTTCAAACAAGGGTTTTAAATCAGGAGATTCTTTCTGCTCTTCTGCCTGAACGTATGTCATGCGTTTTACTTTTATAATTGTCTTCATTACCTGACATTCTTCTATCTGACTTTCTGAATCCAGCTTTATTCTAAAAGAAAGAGCTCTGCTGATTTCCTTTAATCCAAGAGCATAATCTTCAAGACAGCTTTCGCATAACATTCTGGAAGTTCCTTCAGGTATGTACAAAGTCGTTCCACGGCCTCGAGCTACCTCATCAATTTTTGAATCCGGTAAAACTGCCGAAGCCGGATCTGCAATATGAACCCAAAGATATTCTCCGTCAAAGGCAACGGCATCATCCGGGTCTGTAGAATGTTCGCTGTCTATTGCATATGCAATTCCAGGAATTTCAATTCGTTCTTCTTCGGGCATTGGACCAAGCTGCTCTTTGGCAGAATCAAAAGAAAAACCAAGTCTCGTAGGATAAGGATTTTTTGTAATGTCCCAGATACCTGTATCAATAAGAAGCTTGTGAGCTTTTTCTATAGACTGACTGAAGCCCGCTTCGGAAAGAATTTTTGATTTATCTGTTTTGCATAAAGCAAAGGCTTCTACTTCGCCCATAAAACGTGAATCATCGGGAAGCTTAAGTTTTTTTGACTTTAAGCGTGCTATAAATTCTTTCTTTATTTCTTCCTCATGCTCTTTTTCGTAATTCTTTTTATTTATTTCTTCAATCTGCTCATTTGTTCTTGGAAGAAAATATATTTCTCCATTCTTTAATTCTTCATTTTGAATTACAAAATAAACAGAAGAACAAACGGCATTATAAAACGCCCACGATTCTTCTGCAGAAAATTTTCCAAGTGCATACTCAGAAAGCTCTTCTAAAGAAATTTTCTGAGTTGCTGTCTGTTCATCAGACATAAGGAGCTCGTAGGTTTCCTGTATTTTTGAAGGGAGTGAATCATCAGAATAAGCCAACACAGCTTCTAAAGAAGCTGGTCCCTGATGAAATGGAATTATATCTTTTTCCCTAACCTTTTGTTCTGTATACACAGCCTTTTTTCCGGAAGCAGTTGCAGGCTGCGTACAGAATTTAATTAAATATTTTTCGCCTTCCTTTTCATTAATAACAGCAATTTGATTCTTATAAAGTACAAGGGAAGATTTATCCATAAAACACAATATATAGGAAAAAAATGTTTTTTACAACGTTATTTTTTATATGTCCAGTATATTCCGCTTGCCCATGTATTCCAGTTTGTATCATCAAATCTTAAACGATTCTGAAAATCAAAATACAGAGAAATTGCATGATTTTTGTTTACATTCCAGGTTAAATCTGGACGAATGTCAAAAATATGTCCGCCGGTATATTCCGGATGATACAATGCAGTTTTTTCATAATCTTTATCATACCATCTGTTATCTGAAGAACCTACAGCATAACTTGACCACGCTCCAAGAACAAAGGTTTCTGCAAAATTGAATTCCATTCTGGCTCCGGTATACCAGGCCATTGTATAATTGGAATTATTAAAGAAAGAAAAACCGGCTTCTGGTCTGAGTTTCATTTCGATATTTGGAATTTTAAATGTTATTGCACCACCAGTTCCCCAGTGATCGCCCCAATGTTCGGTATATGGATCTGCAAGGAACCTGTTATTGCGGAAGTTTATTGCAAGATAAGCATCCATTATTACATAATTAAAATCTATTGTAAGGCCGGTGTATAAATTTCCGTTTGAACGAAGTATTCCTTCATATGCAACACTTGCTTTAAACTGCTTTACAGGATGAATTGCAAAGGCCGCATTAAACAAAGGTGCAGCAGTTGTTACGCCTGAAGGAAGAGAAACTCCAATTTCCAGTTTGTCATCAAGACAATAACGAATACCAAGTGCTGCTTTTGTATTTAATTCATATAAACAGGTATAGCAGTTTGCATAATATGTATAGCCTGTAACATCTGCGTGTCCTGGAGCCGCATCTTTTAATCCGCCCTGAACAATATGAGCGGCAGGTTCCCAGTAATTCTGATAAGAAGTTGGAGCAGGTCCAATTACCCAGTTCAGTCTTGTTCCCATTCCAAAATCAAGGCCCTTTACAGGATGAAAAAGAAAGTTTACGTAATAGCTTTCTATATATGG
>CAMVBP010000105.1 GCA_947165795.1 uncultured Treponema sp. | reverse complement strand
GAAGGAATAAAATGGAGACTTTATTTACAATCGATTATAAAGATTACGAACCGGGCTGGAAAACTTCTTCAAGACCTTCGGCAAGAGCAATTATTCTTATGAATGATAAAACTCTGCCGCTTTCTCCGGAAGATAAGATTGCGCTCGTATATGCAAAGAATCTCGGCTATTACAAATTTCCCGGCGGCGGAATTAAAGAAGGCGAAGAAAATACTTCAGCACTTATTCGCGAAGTTGCAGAAGAAACAGGACTCGAAGTAATTCCAGAAAGCATAAAAGAATATGGAGTTGTTCACCGCCTCATGAAGTCGGAAAAGCTTTCGGAAACAATTTTTGTTCAGGATTCTTTTCATTATTTCTGCAAGGTAAAAACCGCGCCGGACGGAACTCCTGCAATTAAAAAACAGAACCTTGATAACTACGAAAAAGATGACGGCTTTGAATTAAAATTTGTAAGCATAAATGAAGCAGTTCAGACAAACCTGCAATTTAAATCGGAAAACCCAAGTAAACTCGTTATGATTGCCCGCGAAACGCATGTAATGACAAAATTATGCGGTCTCCCCGAGCTCATGCCGCGCGCCTATGCTGAATACCTTTTGGAATCTGCCGTTGCAAAAAATCCCGGACCGTGGCGCGAACACAGTCTGGCAGTAGCAGAGGCCGCAGAAAAAATTGCGATTGCAATTAATGAACATTCCGCCTTGAACGGCAATGAGTCTGCAATTATGAATCCGGATCTTGCCTACACCTGCGGACTTCTTCACGATATCGGCCGCCAGGCTGGCCATACTTATATAGCTCATGTTTACGACGGCTACAATTTTTTAAAATCACTCGGTTATGAATTTGCAGCAAAAATTTGTCTTACTCATTCCTTTAATATACAATCAACAGATGAATACATTGGAAAAATCGATATTTCCGCAGAAAAAATGGAAGAAGTAAGAGCTCTTCTTGCTGCAGCAAAATATGATGATTACGACAGGCTTATTCAAATGCTGGATGCAACCTGCGGTGCCGACGGAACAAAAAATCTTGAAGCAAGAATGAACGATGTAAAGCTGCGTTACGGTTATTATCCGGAATCCAAAATGAAAAAAAATTTTGAACTCAAAGAGTATTTTGAAAAACTTATGGGCCGAAATCTTTATGAGGTTATAAAATAAAAAATGTTCAGAGTAGCAATCTGCGAAGACGAAAAAGTAATTCTTGATTTTGAAAGTTCTCTTGTTAAACAATGGGGCGACGGCCCTTTGTGCAAAGGCAATCTTCAACTTGATACATATATTTCTTCCGAACAGTTTCTTTTTGAAAGCGAAGATAAAGCTCCTTACGATGTTTTGATTTTTGATATTCAGATGAAAAACATGAACGGTATGGAGCTTGCAAAAACTCTCCGCAAACGAGGCTGCAATTCAGTTATAATTTTTGTTACCGGCGTCCCTGATTATGCAATTGAAGGTTATGAAGTTGGCGCCGTACGTTATATTTTAAAACCTGTAAAAGAAAACGTTTTGAATGAACTTCTTGATTCTGCTTTTACGGAACAACAGAAAAAAGAAAAAGATTATTTTATGTTCGGGCAAGGCTCGGATAAGGAAAGAATTCCATTTGAAAAAATTATTTATATAGAAGCCCGAGGGCACTATGTTTTCTTAAAAGGAACAGATTTTGAACGAGAATGGAAAGCAGGTTTTTCCGAAACTACAAAAGCCTTTGACGAAAAATACTTTTTTTGCCTGCGCCGCGGACTTCTTGTAAATCTTGCTCATGTTTCGCGCATAACACGTTCGGAATGCATGCTCGATAATGAAGAAATTCTTCCGGTAGCGCGCGGAGTTTATAAAGATTTGAACGAAGCATTTATTAGATATTTTTCTAATTCTGGTGTATAATTAATTCATGCCTCAATTAATAAAGTTTATTCTTATTTGTTTCGTCTGCGTGATTGCGGCGGTAATTCTTACAATTCTCTGTCTAAAACAAAAATATGAAAAACGCCTGTCTGATTTTCAGGATTCGGTTCTTAAAAAACAGCGCGATGAAGTTCAGAATATTTACCAGACAATGCGTGCATGGCGACATGATTATCATAATCATATTCAGTCTATTAAAGCCATGCTTGCTATGGGGAAAAAAGAGGAATTATCTGAATATTTGGATAACCTCGAAAAAGATCTGGACAGCATAGATATTGCAATTAGAACCGGAAATGTTGGTCTGGATGCAATTTTAAGCAGCAAAGTTTCTATCGCAAGAAAAAATAATATTGAAGTAAACTGTACTGCCAAAGTTCCTCAGACATTAAAAATTACAGATGTCCACCTTTGTGCAATTGTCGGAAACCTTATGGACAACGCAATTGAAGCCTGTGAAAAAATATCTGATAAACCTCGATTTATAAGAATTTATATTGGGCTTTTTAAGAGTCAGCTTTATATTTCAATTTCTAATTCTACAAACGAAAAACACAGAAAACGTATTTCGGAGCTTGTAACCTCCAAACTTGGTGAACATGGTTTTGGTTTGCGCCGCATAGACAAAATTGCAGAAAAATATGAAGGCTTTGTAAACCGTAAAAATGAACCCGGTATTTTTGCAACTGAAGTTATGCTTCCATTATAAATCTGCAATCAAAAATCAGCAGGTTTTGCATTTCATGTACCAATTTTTGCATTTCGTGCACACTTCCTAATGGTACATATTTTTTATGTTATATTTCTCGCATAATAAAATTATGGGGGTTCTATGAATAATTCTGAAAAAACTAAGAAAAACAATATATTTCAGAATATATTTATCGTTTACAGAGAAATGTTCAAACGATATCCGACAGCTATTCCGCTTGTGCTGATTTACATTGCAATTTCTGTTGCACTGCCATTTATTAATACTTTAATTCCTGCAATGGCAATTAAAGGAATTACAAGCCATAGCGTACAAACATTTCTGAAATATATTGTAATTGCAGTCTGTATTATGTGTGTATTTTCCGGAATTAAACTATTCTGCGAGAAAAAAATGCAGATGAAGCACACTTATAACAGAGTCAGTGTGTTTATGATGAACTTTATTAAAAAAGCCATTAACACTGACTACCTCAATATTGAACCTCAGCCTAAACAAAAAATTATGGGAAAAGGAGTTCAGGGTGTTTCTGGAAATTATCAGGGTGCTGAGCTTGTTTCTACACTTTCGCTGGAACTTATAGTTGTTGTTCTTGGAATATTCAGCTATGGAACTGTAATTCTTATGCTGGACTGGAAAATTCTTGCAGCAACTCTCGGCATGTTTACAGCCGACATTTTAATTCGTAATCACGCTGTAAAATATGGAGACAGTCACCGAGAAAGTTTTTCTGAGCCATGGAGAAAAATGAATTACTACGAGCGTAACAGTATGAATGTGAGCGCCGGTAAAGATATAAGAATTTTTGGACTGAGAAAATTATTTAATTATCATTTTGAAAATTTAATTACTATTTATAAAAAATTCCGTTATAGATATCAGCTTAAGTGGTATTATCCTACAATTTCTGATACTGCCTTTAACTTTTTACGAGACTGGATTGCTTACACACTTTTAATTCATAAGGTTCTAATTGGCGATATTGATGCGGCAGAATTTACAATTTACATAGGAATTATTGCAAGTTTTTCTCAGTATATTTATGACGTTTCAATGCATTTTGCAAACCTTAGAGATGCAAGTCATCAGTTTAATGATTATCACGATTTTATGAAGCAGGAAGATGTGTTTACCAGAGACACAATTGATTTTGGAGATAAACACTCTGCTCCGGAAATTGAATTCCGGAATGTAAGTTTTACTTACGAAGGAAGCGAAAAACCTGTACTAACAGACGTTAGTTTTAAAATTAAAGCTGATGAAAAAATTGCATTAGTTGGAAATAACGGAGCAGGAAAAACAACTATTGTAAAACTGTTATGCGGATTATATCCGCCGACTAGCGGAGAAATTCTGATTGACGGTGAAAGCATTAATGATATTGGAGTTGAAAAATATCAGGATATGATAAGCGTACTCTTTCAGGATACTTCACCGATTGCTCTTTCTATTGCAGAAAATATTGCAGGCTGCGAAATTGAAGAAATGGACAGAGAAAAAGTTCGAAGCTGTCTTGATAAAGCAGGACTTCTTGAAAAGGTTGATACTCTTATAAAAAAAGAAGAAACCTATATTACTCAGACTCTTGATGAAAAAGGTGTTGTTCTTTCTGGCGGCGAAACACAAAAACTTCTGCTCGCAAAAGCGATGTACAAAGATGGTCCTATACTTATTCTTGATGAACCGACTTCTGCACTTGATCCAATTGCAGAAAGCAAAATATACGAAGAATACAATCAGATGGCAAATAAAAAAACAGCCGTATTTATTTCCCATCGACTTGCAAGTACAAAATTCTGCGACCGAATTTTATTCCTGGATAAAGGCCAGATTGTTGAAGAAGGAAGTCACGATGAGCTTATGAAAAAGGATGGCAAATATCGCGAAATTTTTGATATTCAGAGTCATTACTATCGTGAAGAACAGGAAACTCCAGTTGTAGAGGAGGAAGCAAATGAGCAATAAAAAAACAATTAATAGCGAAAATACTCGTGGAACAGTAAGAAAGGTTTTAAGCCTTACTCACCGCATTGTTCCGGGTTATATTACCTTTGTCCTCATTCTAAAATTGATCGCAGCAGGACAACCATTTGTTACAATTTATTTTTCCAGTCTGGTTCTGGACGGACTTTTCAGAATGGATTCATTTCAATCTATTTTCAAAACTGTACTTATCATGATGTGTGTTGATTCTGCGCTTGTTCTTATCCGCTGGGGACTTGAATTAATTAGCTGGGTTAAGAAGCACGAGCTTACACAAAGAATGCTTGTAGATAAAACTATGGGCCTTGATTTTGATATTCTTGAAAAGCATGAAACTCTTGATATGTATAAAAAGGCTAAAGATGGAATGATGGCTGGTGGAGACATTAGAATCTTTATCGAAAATCTTGCCGGGTTAATTGAAAAAATTGCAACCATAGTTTATTCACTTATATTAATTGTACCGCTTTTTATTCCACAAGCTGCAGGCGAAACCGGATACCTTAATGGCCTCGGATTATTCCTGAATAAATGGTACAGCTTTTTTGTTATGCTGCTTGTACTTGCATTTCATGTTTTTATGTCATACAAAACAAACAAAAAATCTTCATCTTTGCAGATGGAATTCTTTGAAAAAAATGTTTCATACAACAGATACTTCAGTTACTGGTTTGATTTGATTTTCAATTACTCTATTGGAAAATATATTCGTCTGTACAAAATGCAGAAACTTATGACCAGAAAAGTTCAAGAAACAAATGACAAACTTGAGAAAGAAGGAAACGTATGGATTAATAAGGATTTAAAAAATTCTATTGTTCCGATTTTTTCACAATGTTTTATGCAGCTTGCAAGCTATGCATATGTAGGTCTTAAGGCTGTATTCTCTTTAATTAGTGCAGGAAAATGTATTATGTATGTTTCGAGCTACACAAAACTCGTAGAAAGCATTACAGGAATTTCTGGAAACTTTGTAAGTCTGAAGATGGAAAGCCGTTATCTTTCGTTCTTTTATGATTATATGAAAATTCAGAATAAACGTTACGACGGAACAATTCCTACCGAAAAACGTGATGACAATATTTTTGAAATTGAATTCCGCGACGTTTCTTTTAAATATGCAAATTCAGAAACCTGGGCTCTGAGACATGTAAATCAGAAAATTACACTGGGAACAAAAAATGCAGTTGTAGGAAAAAACGGTGCCGGAAAAACAACATTTATAAAACTTCTGTGCCGTCTGTACGAACCGACAGAAGGTCAGATTCTTTTAAACGGAGTTGATATACGCTATTACGATACAGAAGAATACGAAAAACTTTTTGCTATTGTATTCCAGGATTTTAATCTGTTCAGTTTTCCACTTGGAGAAAATGTTGCTGCCAGCATTGATTACGACAAAGAACGCGCTATAAAGTGCCTCGAAGATGCAGGCTTTAAAGAACGTTTTGATAAAATGGAAAAAGGCCTCGACACACCGCTCTATCAGTATGATGATGAAAACGGTGTAGAAATTTCAGGTGGAGAAGCTCAGAAGATTGCCATTGCACGATCTCTTTATAAAGATGCTCCTTTTGTAATTATGGATGAACCAACAAGTGCTCTTGATCCGGTTGCAGAATTTGAAATCTATCAAAAGTTTGATCAGATGGTTGAAGGAAAAACTTCTATTTATATTTCTCACCGAATGTCTAGTTGACGTTTCTGCGACAACATAATTGTATTTGATGAAGGAAAAATTGTAGAGCAGGGAAACCATGAAAAATTAATGAGTAATGGCGGATTATATAGCGAGCTCTGGAATGCTCAGGCACAGTATTATGCGTAAAAATTCAAT
This sequence comes from uncultured Treponema sp., assembly GCA_947165795.1. The sequence goes on along the minus strand of CAMVBP010000105.1, from coordinate 613 downwards.
TTTCAAAAATACAGCTGTTGCATACCGTGAAATGTTCAGACGATATCCTGCTTCGATTTTTGTTCTGCTTTTACATATAGTCGTAAGGATTATTTTACCGATTACAAATACCTTTATTCCGGCAGTTGCTATAAAGGGAATTACAAGTGAAAATTTAAAAACCTTTTTTTTCCTTATTACCGGCGTACTGCTTGTAGTTATGGTTCTAAATATTCTTACAGGACTTACTACCGCTTATTTGCAGGGCTATAGAATATACACGCGCCTTGGATATTTTTCGCATAAATTTTTCTTAAAAGCTTTGAACACAGATTATCAGAATATTGAACCTGAGCCTAAGCATAAAATTATGGATAAAGCGTCAGACGCAATCAGTTCTAACCATTCTGGTATAGAAGATCTTATGTTTCAAAGCATGGAACTTGTAATTCTTATATTCGGAATGTTCACATATGGAACAGCAGTTTTTATTCTCGACTGGAGAATTATGCTAATTACCATAAGCATGTTTATTGCAGATACTCTTCTGCGGGAATGGGCAATTCGTTATTCAGACAATCATCGCGAAGAACGTTCAGTCATTTATAGAAAACTTCATTATATGAAAAACAGC
>CAMVBP010000104.1 GCA_947165795.1 uncultured Treponema sp. | reverse complement strand
AGCTGCCTGATTTTTTATTTTCTGTATACTCAAAAATAAAGTTCAATAAATCTGCAACAACTTCATCAAGCCGTGATTCTTCAAGAGTTCCGTTTTTTACGGCTTCAACAATGTAAGAATCTGTAAGGCCGCCGGAATAAGGCATTTCAAGATTTAAGCCGGCTTTAATTCCTTCAACACGGTCATTAACTGCACCCCAGTCCGAAACGACGAAACCTTTGAATCCCCATTCATTTCTAAGAACGTCATTTAAAAGCCATTTGTTTTCGCTTGAAAGTGTTCCGTTAATTGCGTTATACGAACACATGATATTTTTTGGCTGAGCTTTTTTTACAGTGTTTTCAAATGCAGGAAGATAAATTTCGCGAAGAGTTCTTTCATCAATTTTTTCAGAAACAGAGAAACGGCGGAATTCCTGATTGTTTGCGGCAAAATGCTTTACAGAAACTCCCACATTCTGAGACTGAACGCCCTTTGTATAATATTCAGAAAGCTGACCTGCAAGATATGGATCTTCGGAAAAATATTCAAAATTGCGACCGCAAAGCGGAGAACGCTTGATATTAATTGCAGGTCCAAGAAGAACAGAAACATTCATGGCATTTGCTTCGTTACCTAAAATCTGACCTTCTTTATACAATAAGTCTCTATCCCATGAAGCAGCTGTTGCACAGCCAGAAGGAAAACTGACTGCAGTAATGCTGTCATTTTCATCACTACCGTTTTCTATTTGAGTTCTTAATCCTGAAGGACCGTCACTTACCATTACAGAAGGAATTCCAAGTCTTTCTACAGGTTTAGTACGCCACCAGTCTTTTCCTGAACATAGAGAAGCTTTTTCTTCCAGTGTCATTTGTGAAATAATAGATTTGATTTTTTCAGTCATTTTCATTTTCCCATAATTTTGATTCAAGATAATCTTCAATATTATCATCAAGAAGCTCAAAGAAATTATATCCGCAAACTTCTTCCAAGTAGTCTACAGTACAAATATAATCTTGCCAAGTTTTATTTTTTTCGCATCCATTTTCGTTTGGAATGCACACGGCAATTACAGTTGTATTTTCATCAATCCGCTCAAAATCATTTTCGCCTTCGGGAATTGCAAGAATGATTTTCCACGTAAAAGCCGGAACAGAAATTTTGGGATTTGATTTGCCGGCCGCAGAACCAGTCGCCGCCGCGTCAGAATGCATTGCCGCGCCGGAATTCGTTCCCGCCGCCGCTTTCTTTCCGGCCGCAGAACTGCTTATTGGAATTGAAGTAAAAAATCCTTTGTCGCCTGTTCCACCTTCGCCAAGCGGGCCAGCAAAAATGTATAGTTCATATCCCTGAGCTGCAAGTTCACGTTCATATTTTTCAAGCGCAACCCAAACAATTCTGTTATTATCGGGCGCCTGCGGAACCATGTTCGTCATTAAAAATGTAATTGAATTATCTTCGGCATTTGCAGTTCTGTCTGCGGAAGGACATAAATGCCCTCTGTCAAAACCATAAATCGTATATTTGTAATCGTTTTTATTTACCGCATACCATTCGTCTGGCAAATCAGAATCGGCACGAAATTTATTGGAACGGTCAGAATCTCCTAAATCTTTTGTACACAAATGCCATGCAACCCAGTTGGGAATCAGTTTTGAATTATTGTAGGAAAGCGTAAACTGAGGCCGTTCCATAAGAAAGTTATCGCCGGACTGTATGTCAAAAACCGCATCAGAAGGATTTCCAAAATAAAGCGGAGAATTTTCCGGATATAAATTACTTTCGGAAATATCAGTGCCAATGGCGTCATTAGCTTTCTGCGCATAGCAAGAGGAATTATTACTATAAAAAATAAGTCCTGCACTTATAATAAAGCACAAGACTTTTATTGTAAAAAAATTAAATTTTTTCAATTTATATCCAAGCCACGAAGCAGGCTTGCTATGCGTTATCCCGCAGCGAAGCTGTCGGTGTGAGCGTAATTTACACGGCCGCGCGTGCAGTCGTGTAAAATTGTATGCCGTTTCAGACAGCAGCAAAGTTTTTGGCTTATGCCTTCTTTCCCTGGTTAGCAACAGCTTCCATCTTAGCCTTCAAAGCTTCCTGGTCGCCAAGGTAGTAGTATTTTTCAACCTTAGAAAGATCGTCATTAAATTCAAATACTAAAGGAACACCAGTTGGAATATTGATTCCAAGGATTTCTTCATTTGAAATGTTAAGGAAGTATTTGTAAAGAGCGCGGAGAGAGTTTCCGTGAGCTGCAATAATTACACGTTTTCCAGCGAGAACCTGAGGTTTAATTTCGCTTTCCCAGTATGGAACTGCACGTGCAATAGTTGTTTCCAAAGATTCATGCTGTGGAATAAGGCTTGGATCAACATCGCGGAACATAGCCTTGTTCTTTGCTGAACGTGGATCAGAATCTTCCAATACAGGAGGTTTAATATCAAAAGAACGGCGCCAGATTTTTACCTGATCTTCACCGTATTTTTCTGCAGTCTCAGACTTGTTAAGACATTCAAGACCACCGTAATGGCGTTCGTTAAGTTTCCAAGTTTTAATAGTTGGAAGCCAAACTCTGTCCATTTCATCAAGAATGTGCTGCAAAGTGTGAATAGCGCGTTTTAAATATGAAGTATATGCAATATCAAAATCATAACCTTCAGCCTTCAAAAGTTTTCCAGCTTCTTTTGCTTCTGAATGACCTTTTTCGCTCAAATCAGGATCCTGCCATCCACAGAACTGATTAAGCTTGTTAAATTCGCTTTCTCCATGACGGATAACAACAAGTTTCTTCATAAAAATCCTCTATAAAAAAATTAGTATTCGGGTGTGCCCCGCAAGCGGGTCGGGCGTTCCGCACTTCGCTGGCGCTCATTCTAAAGAACGCCTTCGGCGGTGCTCCATGCCCTCACACGGTTAAAAATATACATTTTTTTTCTATTTTATACAATGATTTATCAATATATATAAAAGCTATGAACAAGCGCAGAGTTGCGTCTGGCGGAAAGCCTGGTTTTTGCGCAGCAAAAATGCGCCCTTAAAATTTTGATGTAGTGGAATTTTTTTATTGTTTTATATAAAATGACTGTATGTCTGGAAATACATTCGGTTCATTATTTAAAGTTACTACATTTGGCGAAAGTCATGGCGAAGCGCTTGGCTGCATTGTTGACGGTTGTCCTGCAGGGCTTCCAATTTCTCTTGAAAAGCTTCAGAAAGCACTTGATCGCCGGCGTCCTGGCGTTGGTGCAGACGGAAAATTAAATGCAAGCGTAACTGCACGAACCGAAAGCGACAAAGCCGAAGTTCTTTCCGGAATATTCGAAGGTAAGGCAACCGGAACTCCAATTGCAATTGAGGTACGAAATACTTCGCAGCATTCTTCTGATTACGGCAATCTTGTAAATACGTTCAGACCTGGTCATGCAGATTACACTTACGATTTTAAATACGGCGGAAACCGTGATTACCGCGGGGGCGGCCGTTCAAGCGGTCGCGAAACTCTTGCGCGTGTTGCAGCCGGTTCAATTGCGAATCAGTTTTTGGAAACAAAGGGAATTAAAATTACCGCATATACAATAAAAGCTGCAGGAATTCAGGTTCCGGCCGATTCCTATGATTTTTCGCAAATCGAGCAGAATAATTTGCGCTGCCCGAATAATCAGATTGCAGAATTAATGAATCAGAAAATTGAAGAAATCAGAAAGGCTGGCGATTCTGCGGGCGGAATTATTGAATGCGTTGTGGAAGGCTGTCCTGTTGGTCTTGGTGAACCTGTTTTCGACAAGCTCGATGCAGAACTTGCAAAGGCAATGCTTTCTATTGGAGCTGTAAAAGGCTTTGAAATTGGCGACGGTTTTGCTGCTGCAGATTCTTTTGGAAGTTCAAACAACGATTCAATGTACGAAAAAAATGGCCGTGCAGAATTTTCATCAAATCACAGCGGCGGAGTTTTGGGCGGAATAAGTAACGGAAACAAAATTGTTTTTAGAATTGCCGTAAAACCTGTTCCAAGTATTTTTAAACCTCAGAATACAGTTTCGCGCGGCGAAAATAATTCATACGAAAATGCAGAACTTCAGATTAAAGGCCGTCATGATGTTTGTCTTTGTCCAAGAATTGTGCCTGTTGTAGAAGCAATGACGGCAATTGTTCTTGCAGATTTGTATCTTAGAAATCAGAGCGTTTTGTTTAATTAATCAAAAAAGACTTTATTGTTTTGGGACATAAAAATGAGCGGAAAAATAAAATCTAAAAAAATCATAATCGGAATCATCTCTTTTATTGTACTTTGCGCAGGTTCTTTTTGTCTGCTCACAGGCATTCGTGCAAAACAATTTTCTGATATTCAAATTCCATCACTGCTTTCTGCAACAGAGCAGATTGAACTGGACGAATTGCTGAAAAAACAGTATCCGCAGAATTATGGCCTTTTAAAAAATCTTCCGTATCTTGTTTCTGAACCTGATCTGAAGGTTTATGCAGAATCTTCAATATTAATTGATGTTTCGAACGGTTTTGTACTTTATGAAAATAACGCAGACGAAGTTATTCCGCCTGCTTCTATGACAAAGCTTTTTGCAATGTTTGTAATTGAAGAAGAAGTTTCTAATGGAAGCATTTCGTACGAAGATTATATTCCGCTTCCTGCTGAATGCTGGGCCTGCAACATGCCGCCACATTCTTCATTAATGTTTTTGGGAGAAGGGCAGAAGGTAACGCTTGAAGAACTTCTTCTTGGACTTTCAATCTGTTCCGGAAACGATGCAGCTTATGCGCTTGCATATTCGGTTTGCGGAAGCATGGAAAATCTTGTTAGCCGCATGAATGAAGTTGCGCAGTCTCTGGGACTTACTCATACTCATTTTGTAGAAAGCTCAGGCTACAGTGAATTAAATACAACAACTGCCCGCGAAATGGCCGCTTTCTGCGCATATTATATAAAAAAGCATCCGGATTCACTTCATAGATTTCATTCTGTTTTGAGTTTTACTTATCCTAAAAAGCAGAATCTTGCAGACGGCGACAAACCTGCCGCTCAGGATTTTTCGAAGGGAATTCCGCGTCATATTACAATGGCTATAACTCAGACAAATACAAATCCGCTTCTTGGAAAACTGGACGGCTGTGATGGTCTTAAAACTGGATTTATAGATGAAAGCGGCTACAATCTTGCGCTTACAACAGTCAGAAACGGCACAAGATTTTTAAGTGTAACAATGAAAGGCCCAGGAAAAAATGCAGAACAGGGACAATCTGGCCGCGTTCACGACGGAACTCTTTTAATGGAATGGGCTCATTCTTCATTTGCTGATTATTCTCTGGAAATGACAGTTCATCCGTATAATATAAAGGCTTTTGGCGCAGATCAGAAAATGCTTAAGGTTGTACCTGCTTATAGCGAAAAATCGCTTACTGTTCCATTTGCAGTAGGTTCAAATCGTCAGGATAATCTGGATGCGGTAAAAGTAAAGCTGGATTTGCCGGATTTTACTTTTGGCGAAGTTGAACGCGGCGAAGTTCTCGGGAAAATAACATTTTATATAGATAATTATAAGCTTCAGGAAATTCCTCTTGTTGCAGACCGAAAACTCAATAAAATAAATGCGCTTTCTACTATGTCAGACAAATTGTTAAGCAAAGCATTTAAAATGAAACTTAAAAGGTCTTGAAACTAAAACCGTTTTTTACTATTATATATTCACTTGCCGGGATGGCGGAACTGGTAGACGCCCAGGACTTAAAATCCTGTGCTGAGCAATCAGCGTGCCGGTTCGATTCCGGTTCCCGGCAACGAATCTCCTTGCAATGCAGGGAGATTTTTTTTTATTTACGTGTGTGAGGTACTATCATGCCATATTCTTATTCACCAAAATGTGCGTTCAGCTCTGTTGAAGACATAAAAAACAAAAAAGTTACAATTATGGGATTAGGCCTGAACGGTGGCGGAGAAGCCGCTGTAAGATTTTTTTTGCAGAAGGGCGCTTTTGTAACTATTACCGATATGAAAACAGAACAGCAGCTGGAAGCTACTGTAAATAAAATAAAAGCCGATAAATCCCTTGATTTATCACATCTTACATGGCGTCTTGGTGAACATCGTATTGAAGATTTTGAAAATGCTGACTGCGTAATTAAAAATCCAGGTGTAAAAATTGAAGGAAATAAATATTTAGCTGCTGCAAAAGCTATAGAAACAGATTTGAGCATTTTTTTAAGATTTAAAGACTGCCCGCTTATTGCAGTAACAGGAAGCAAGGGAAAATCTTCTACAGTCAGTGCAATTTATTACGGCTTAAAAGAAGCCGGATTTAAAACTTTTCTTGGCGGAAACATTACGGTAAGTCCGCTTACATTTTTTGATGAAGTTTCTTCTGACACACCTGTTGTAATTGAATTTTCTTCGTGGCAGCTTGCAGATTTGCGGGGCAGGGGAGTTTTAAAACCTTATATTTCCATCATTACAAAAATTGTTCCTGATCATCAGAACTGGTATGGAAACATGGAAGATTATGTTGCAGATAAGCGCCTGATTTATGCAGACCAGACAAAAGGCGATTATTCAATCTTCGATGCCGAGCCGGATGAAAAAGGTCACGAGCCCGATAAATCAATTCATTCAGGAATTGAATCCTGGGGAGAATTGTTTGCGTCTGAATCAAAGGCAACAGTTTTGCGTTACGGCAGACATTCACTGGAAAATGAAAATGCAGGGCAGGGTAAAAAAAATTATGGGGTTTGGCTCGAAAATAAAGCCGACGGTTCTTCCATAGGAAAAATCCTGTTACCGCAGATGGACGCTCCCGAAATTATTATGAAAGAGCTTTCTGTTCCCGGCGATCATATGAAAACCAATGTTTTAAATGCGGCAATGGTTATGTATTTGATGGGCGTGAGTGCAGAAAAATGCGTTGAAATTTGCGGAAAGTGGCAGGGAATAGATCATCGTCTTCAGTATTTTCATAACTGGAAAAATAAAAAAGGAATTGAATTTAAGTTTTATAATGATTCCTGTGCTACAGTTCCTGAATCTGCTGTTGCGGCAAGCCAGGCTTTTGGTAAATCTGTAATTTTTATGACCGGCGGAACAGATAAAGGTCTTGAACTTTCTCCGCTTGAGGAACTTCTTACAAATAAAAAGAAGGATTTAATTCCTGTAAAAGATTT
>CAMVBP010000103.1 GCA_947165795.1 uncultured Treponema sp. | reverse complement strand
GTTTTTGTTCAGCTTTCTGTTTTATCGTTTCATAAATATTCTGCTTGTAAAGATTGATTGTATTTTGAATGTCTGCTAAAAGCGGAACTGCCATTTCGGCTGCGGCAGATGGAGTAGGGGCTCTGAAATCTGCTGAATAATCACAAAGTGCCCAGTCAATTTCGTGACCGACTGCAGAAATTGTTGGAATTTTTGAAGCGGCAACAGCGCGCACAACGCTTTCTTCACTGAACGGAAGTAAATCTTCAAGAGAACCGCCGCCTCGTCCAACAATCAGAATGTCGCACAAATTATAGTAATTTGCAGTTTCAATCATTTTTACAATGGTTTTATCTGCGCCTTCTCCCTGAACAATTGCAGGAAGAACAATTACGTTTATATTTTTATTTCTTCTTTTTGTAACATTTAAAATATCGCGGATTGCGGCACCAGTTGGACTTGTTACAACACCAATTGTTTTTGGAAACTGCGGAAGCTGCTTTTTTTTATCTGAATCGAACAGGCCTTCTGCAGCAAGCTTCTTTTTTCTTTCTTCAAGCATTTGAAGAATATTTCCGCTTCCTGTATTTTCCATGCTTGTTACAATTATCTGGTAATTTCCCTGAGGCGCATAAACAGAAAGGCTTCCCGTACAGCAAACTTTATCTCCGTCTTTTGGCCTGAATGTTAATTTTGAAGCAGCGCCGCGGAAAATAACGGCTTTTATCTGAGAAGCTGAATCTTTTAGCGTAAAATAAATGTGTCCTGCGGCGCTTGGTCGCCAGTTAGAAATTTCGCCTTCTATTTTAATTGAAGTGAATGAGGTTTCTAAAATTTCTTTAATTAAATTTGTAATTTGAGTTACAGAAAAAACATTATTTGCAAAAACTGCGTTCGGATTCATTTTCCCACCAGAAGCTTTGCGAGAGTCGAAAGCTTCATCTAAAACTTACTTTATTTTATTAACTTATTCAATGGATTGCCGATAAACTGATTGATGAAAGGGATAATTATTTTTATAGAATCTGAATCAATTTATGCGCCTCAAAAAGTATTTGATGGAAAATCTGCGGTAGATTTGTCTTATGAATGGGCAAAAAAACTTGAAATGGACATTTTTACAGTTTCAGAAAAACGCTCTGTTTTGTCTGCATTAGAAGAAATGTATGATATTTGTGTAAAAAATAGTGCAGATTATGCTGTAATTTCTTTTAATGACGTTCCATTTACAAATTTAGCCATTACAAAGAAATTAATAGAAAATAATATAGAATTTAAGGCTGAATATACTTTTTCTGATGGTTATCCTTACGGTTTTGCTCCGGAAATCATTGACAACGGAACATTAAAGATTCTTATCGGTATGCTTAAAAATCAGGGAGAAAAAGAAGAAGATAATTCTCCACTTGCAAGAAATTTTCTGTATGAACTTATTAAAAAAGACATTAATTCTTTTGAAGTAGAAACTGTTCTTGCGCAGTCAGACTGGAGACTTTTAAGATTCAGTTTCTGTACAGAAAAAAAAGAAAATTTTATTGCATGTAAAGAGCTTTATGAAAAAGTTGTTTCAAAAGCAGAAGGCGAAATGGACGCAGATGAAATTGCAGAAAAAGCATCAGTTTTTCCTTCAATTTTGAAAACAGTTCCGGGATTTTACAGCCTTCAGATCTGTTCTTACGAAGAAAAATCACTTTATTCTCCATATTATAATGAATATAAAGCGAAATTTTCTGATTTTCCGATAAAAGAAAAATGTTCTTTTATGGAATTCGATGCAATTAAAAAACTTGTACAGGAAATTGCAGAATTCAGCGGAAATGCGGTTGTAAGCTTGAGTGCATTTGGCGAAGCTTTTTATCATCCTCAGATAATAGAAATTATAGAAGAAATTATTAAATATGAAGGACTTTGCGTATTTATAGAAACTGACGGGTTAAAAATAAATCAGGAAACTGCAGAAAAAATCGGTCAGCTTTATCAAAAATATCCTTCAAAGAAAAATTATTTTGAAAAGATTATGATTGCCGTAAAACTCGACAGTTTTTCAAAGGAAGTTTACAAAACAATTCATCCAGAAAGCGGCGAAAATGATTTTGAAACTGCGGTTGGCACCTTGAATCTTCTTTTAAAGAATGTTGCGGGCGGCATTTATCCTCAGTTTGTGCGAATGCAGCAGAATGAAGATGAACTCGAAAAATTCTTCCGTTACTGGAATGAAAATAACAGCGGAAAATTAATCATTCAAAAATATGATGATTACGCAGGGCTTCTTCCTCAATATAAAGTTGCCGATTTGTCGCCGTTGGAAAGAAATGTTTGCTGGCACATAAGACGCGATATGAATATTTTGATTAACGGCGATGTTCCTATGTGTCACAGCTGTGTTTTTTCTGAAATTGCAGGAAATGTTTTTGCAGATTCTCTGGAATCTGTATGGAAAAAGTTTGACGATTTTGTTTTGCAGCATATAAACGGAAATTATTGTAAAAAATGCAGGGATTGCGATGAATACTATACCTTTAACTTTTAATGAACATCAGATAAAAATGAATATTCTTGGCGGACTCGTAAATAACGATAGTTCCACCCTTGATGTTTCTGTAATTCTCTTAAATACAATGTCGAATCTTCTTAAACCGCAGATTTTCGACAGCCTCATTCAGTGTAATTTCCGTTCAATAGTTTCCATTGAACATAACAGGGAAAATGCAAATATTGAAGATTTATCTAAAAAATATCCGCTAATTAAATTTTTAATTCCGCTGGAAGAATCTTCTGAAGGTCAGCTTATTAATTTAGCCATGAGCGAAGTCGATTCAACTTATGTTCTGGTTTTAAGGGATACAATTCAGTTTTCTAAAAATCTTTTACCTTCGAATCTTGCTGAACGCTTAATTAAGGCAAATGCCTATTGTATTGTTCCGCGGCTTTTAGATTCCAGCAAAAATCCCGCATATGGAATTTTTACGCCAGGAAATGACGGAAAAAAGTTTGCAATTAATGAATCTTCAACTGTAACAGACGGAATGAAAACAATTTATCCTCCTGATTTTATTGCTTTATATAACCGTAAGAAATTTATTTCTCTTGGAGGTTATGACTGGACCATAAAATCTCCGTACTGGCAGAATTTGGATTTATCAATACGGTCCTGGTTATGGGGCGAAGAAACTTTGTTTTCTACAACCCTTCAGTTTACTTATCTTTCTGATTTTTCTGTTCCTGATAAAACTGTGAATCTGGATTACATCAGATATTACTTAAAAAATGAACTTCCAAAACTCAAAATGGAAACCGGAATAATTAAAAAATCTTCATTTTTTGTATTTTTGAATCATTCATCATGTGGAATTATGGAAGCAAAAAGACAGTTTAACGAGGCAAGAAAGTGGGTTCAAAAAAATAAATATCGTTTTAAAAAGGATTTAACTCTTCTTTTATCAGAGTGGGGGGTAACTTATGAAAAATAAAAGAGTTGTAATTGTTCAATGCCGTTTATCTTCTACAAGGCTTTCTCAAAAAGCTTTATTGGAGCTTGGAGGAAAAACTGTACTTGCGTGGACCCTTAACGCAATGCATAAGGTTCCTGCAGAACGTTATTTTGTTGCAACCGATATGGATTCTTTTGAAAAACTTGCTCCAATCTGCCGTGAACAGGGCTTTGAATGCTATGCAGGAAGCCTCGAAAATGTGCTTGAACGTTTTACCTCTCTTTTAAATACCCTTGATTCTAAAACAGTTATTCGTGCAACAGCAGATAATCCTTTTTTATTTTATGAAGCTGCAATTGAAAGCGTTGAAGAATTTGAAAAAATCAATAAAACTCAAAAATGTGATTATTTTACTTTTAAAGGTTTGCCGCATGGAAGCGGAATTGAAGTTTTTTCTGCTCAGTCGCTTATTCAATCTGCCAAAGAAACCTCCGATCCGTATGATTTGGAGCATGTAGGCCCGGCACTTTATAATCACCAGGAAAAATATAAGTGTATATTTGAGGATGCTCCCAGACGTTATAAAGCAAAAGCCTGCAATTGCAGAACGACAATAGATACATATTCAGATTATCTGCGGGCAATTTCTGTTGTAAATTATCTTGGCTTGAATAACGGCGAGCCTTATACATGCCAGCAGATACTCGAAGCAGTAGATTCTTCTTGCGTAAAGCATCCGGTAATACTTGTTCCGTCTGTAATAAAAGGAAGGGGAACAGGCCATCTTAGACGCTGCCTTTCTATTGCAAGAGAAAATAACTATTTTATTTACATTCCACAGGATGCAAGCCTTGAAGGAACTGTAAAGCTTGTTTCAGATGCAATAAGTAACGGGCTCGAAGAAACCAATGTTATAGATAAACTTCCTGACGAAACTCTTTCTCCTGTAATTATTACCGATACCTTTGAACTTACAAAAAATCAGATAGAAAGCTTTTCTAACTGCAATTCATTAATTTCTATAGATGAAGGTTCTGATTATTCAGATTATTGTGATTATCTTTTAGATATTATTCCTTCAATTAAGAAAAGAATTGTAAATAAAATAGAGCCTGATTTTATTACAAAACCTCTGAATGTCCGCGAAAATCAAAACGAAAAAAATACTTATGAAAAAATTCTTGTTTGTCTTGGCGGAGAAGATCCTGCAAAACTTACAATCCCGGCAGTAAAAGCAGTTTCCAGCTGTTATCCCGAAGCAATGATTACAGCCGTTTATAATAATTCAGATAATTCATATGTTTCTTATTCGGGAGGAGACAAAATTGAATTTGTAGAAGAAATTGAAAATCTAAGGGAAAAAGTTTTTGAATACGATCTTGTACTTACACATTACGGTCTTACCGCATTTGAAGCAATGTATGCAGGCTGTTCTGTAATTCTTTTGCCGACTTCTAAACTTCATGTTCAGCTGGCAAAAAAATATTCATTCCCGTTTATAGAAAAATCGGTTAATGAAGATTCCTTAAAGCTTGCCTTAAATTTTGAGCAGAGTGAATTTGATAAAAAATCATTCTTTAAGGAAAACAAGGAAAATCCTGTAATTCTTGAAGATTTTCTTAAAACGCTTTCGAAAGGTGAAAAAATATTATGTCCTGTCTGCGGTAAAAAACAGACTTTCCCTGATGAAGTTATTTCGCGAAACGAAACAAGAACTTACAGACGCTGTCAGAATTGCGGAATAGCTTATATGTCTTTTTCAATTGATGGCGGAAGAGATTATCATAAAGCATATTTCTTTGAAGAATATAAAAATCAATATGGAAAAACATACAAGGAAGATTTTGAATCTATAAAAGCGCAGGGAAAAAGACGTCTTTCTGTTATAAAGAGTCTTAAGGGCGATTTTTCTGATAAAACACTTCTTGATATTGGTTGCGCATACGGACCATTTTTAAGTGCCGCAAACGATTCAGGACTTTCGTGCTTTGGAACAGATATTTCTTCAGATGCTGTAGATTATGTTCAGAATGAATTAAAGATTCCTGCTGCCTGTTCAAATTTCCCGGATATAAATACTATGGAAGAATTTGGCCTTGAACAGTTTGATTTTGTTTCCATGTGGTATGTAATTGAACATTTTAAAAATCTGGAAGAAGTTCTTAATTAAGTATATTCGCTTGTTAAATTAGACGGCATTTTTGCTTTTTCAACTCCAAGCGGCGAAGGAATTTCTGCAAAATCGGATAAAGATGCATTTTATAAAAACAGTCCGACTGATCATTATACAATCTGGGAACCGTCTCATGCTGAAGCCATATTAAAAAAGTTTGGATTCAGAATAGAAAAAATTATTTCTACAGGCCATCATCCAGAACGCTTTCCTTCAATTCAAAAATGCGGTGCTAAACCTGGAAGTGCAAAATGGATTTTGACCGAAAAAAAGAGCAGATTATTAAAACTCGGCGATACTATGGAAATTTACTGCAGGAAGGTTTTATAAATGAATTGTCTAATTTTGGGTGCAGGACTTATGCAAAAGCCTGCAATTTTGAGTGCAAAAGAAGCTGGTTTTAAAACCTGTGTAGTAGATGCAGATAAAAATGCAGTTGCAATTCCTTATGCAGATGAATTCTGTCAGATAGATTTAAAAGATAAGGAAGGAATCCTTAAATATGCGCAGACTCTTTCTAAAAGCGAAAATGGCGGTCTGGCTGCGGTTTTTACTGCCGGTACAGATTTTTCTGCAAGTGTAAGTTATGTCTGCGAAAAACTGAAGCTTCCGGCTCATTCATATAACGCGGCATTGAATGCGAGCGTAAAAACTTTAATGCGCCAGTGTTTTAAAGACGCAGAAGTTCCTTCACCAAAATTTTTTAATGCTTCAATAGAAGATAAAACCGAAGATGTGTTAAAAAAAGTTCTTTCTGTAATGAATTATCCTTTTGTAATTAAGCCTGTAGACAATATGGGTGCAAGAGGCTGCAGAATGGTTCGTTCAGAAAATGAATTTGAATCTTCTTTAAAGGCTGCAGTTTCCTGTTCACGAACTAAAAATGCAATTATAGAAGAATATATGGAAGGACCGGAATATTCTATAGATGCTGTTGTTTATAACGGAAGCTTTACAATAACCGGTTTTGCAATCCGTCATATAAAATATCCTCCGTATTTTATTGAAGTAGGGCATACAATGCCAGCTGTGCTTGAAAAGAAAATTCACGATGAACTTATTTCGGTTTTTGCACTTGGAGCCAAGTCTCTTGGACTTTCGTGCGGTGTTGCAAAAGCAGATATTAAATATACAAAAAAAGGTCCTATGATCGGCGAAATTGCGGGAAGACTTTCTGGTGGATATATGTCCGGCTGGACTTATCCATATTCTTCGGATTTAAATCTTACAAAACAGGCGCTTTTAGTTGCAGCAGGAAAAGAACCTGAAGAGCTTCTTAAAAAAAGAATTCCTGTAGATTATTGTCCTTCAGAGCTTTGTAAGAATCATGAAAAGCCTTATGAGCTTTATGAAGTTCCTTCCGTAAGAACCTGTGCAGAACGTGCCTGGATGAGTATTCCGGGAGTTATAAAAAATATAGAAGATATAGAAGATTTTACGGATAAGGCAATTACAGATGTACTTCCAAGAGCCGGAGCCGGAATTGGAAATACAGTAACATTTCCAAGAAACAATGTAGAAAAATGCGGAAATATAATTTCTGTAAGCCATAAAAGGGAAATTGCAGTGGAAGCAGGGGAGAATGCTGTTTCTAATATTTTTATTACACTTGAACCTTGTAATCCACTGACTGATGAATTTTTAAACGGAAATTCAAAGTCAGACGAAGAT
>CAMVBP010000102.1 GCA_947165795.1 uncultured Treponema sp. | reverse complement strand
TTTGAAGGATTCAGAGGACAAAAAAGTAGTATTTTAGTAGATTATAATATAAAAGAGATGTCTTCATATTATTTACCCGAGAATGAACGAATACAGCAGATGTTGGAGCCAGAGAATATGTTTTGGAAAATAACAGAAACTGGAGTAAAACAATTATTCAGGGGACTTGTAAAATGAGAAGAATTCATCCTAATTTGGCAGGTGCTATATATTATGGGTTTTGTCGTAAACAAATGATAAATTCTTGGAGGTAATAATGAAAAAAATAATTAAAAATTTTATTATATTATTTTTCCTGATAGGTTTAATTCTTTCCTGTACAACACAGAAGGAAAAGAAGCAAAATGAAATTTGTAATAAAGCTATAGAAGGTTCAAAATTATATTTAGAAGGTAATGATGAATGGAAAGTGCTTTTAAATGATGTCTGGAATTATTTTTTAGAGAATCAGGAAGAAGCAATGAAAGACAGACATTATGGAGAAGGTAATGCATCTAAAACAGAACTTACAGTGGTATATTGTATATATTCCGGTTTTATTTTGAAAAAAATATCATCAGAAAATATTGATTCCTTTGCATATATTAAGGGGCTTAAATCTAAGAATCCAGAATTTTATGAACATTTTTGTTACTGCTTTAATAATGCTTCTGCTAAAGATCTAGCAGAAATAATAGTGAGCTCGGGAAAAAAATAATAATTTTATAGTTTTAATGCTAATAGCATAAATCGAACCCTAAATGAAATGTGTGAAAATACAGATAAAGGAATAATAAATGCTCGTGCAGCTGTAATAGATGCTTTTATTGGTAATAAAGATAGTTCAAAAGGTGTAACAGGACAGCCAAGTTATAGAAAAAAATTTTAATGTAAAGCAATAGGATGTTTATGAAAAAGAAAATCGTTTTTATATTCTTTTTTACTCTTGTTTTTTCCCTTAATTCAAAAGATTTTAAAAAGGAAACTGTAAAAGATTTGTATGAAAGTTATTTCACATTTCAAGGAATTCTCGTACAGGAAATTGAAGTAAAAAAAGATTCTCCCGCAAAGGCTTGTAATGAAAATTCAAAATATAATTATTGTGTAACAGCTTTAGTTGATGACGAAATTCCAATTATTTATTATCCGTCGATGTGGGCTAAAGAAAATACTGATATGCATAGACGTATTCAGATTTATGAAAACTTAATTGATATTGATGAAAAATATCATGGCTTTGTAGATGATGGTATTTTCTGGAATTCAAAATGGTTCAGATATAAAGATAATGAAAATGATGTTTTGATTCTAATCGGACATTTTATGGGTGATTCAATTACATGTAATTATATTTTGTTTAATCTTAAAGATAAGGAAGATGTAAAATGTAGTGGGCCAATCCCTTCATTAGTTATGAAAGAAAATCAAAATGTTCCTGTTATGATAAATAATGGAAAGGTAAGTTTTATTATAGTAAGGCGTACAGAAAATTTTGATTTTCATTGTACATATATGATTTCAAAATATGATTTTGATTTAGACAAGATGAGTCTTATTGAGTTAGAAGATACAAGATTATATTTTAATTGGGATAAAAAAAGATTTTATGAATGTGAAATACTGATAGAATAATCATAAAAGAAAATTTTTAAAAAGGGAGTTTTAAATGCTTAAAAAAAGGTTGGCGTTTGTTTTCTTATTTCATATTTTCTTCTTTTCTGTGATGTAAGGGATGAAAATTATTCATATATTGGAAAATGGAAGATTACAGAAGTATATAACTTAGATCCGCAATGGGCAGAAGATATTTATGATCTCAAAATAGCAGAAGCAATTATATAAATCAAATAACTTCAAACATTTCTTTTTTTTTACATAATCAACATTTTATGGTGTATAATATTAATACTATTAATTTCAGGCCGTTAGTGGCCTTATTCAGGAGTATTCTATGGAAGTAAAGTTTTATCGATGTAAAGTTTGCGGAAAGATTATTGCTATTGTACAAGATACAGGTGTTCCAACAATCTGCTGTGGCGAAAGAATGGAACAGATTATCCCGGGAACAACAGATGCCGCTGTTGAAAAGCACGTTCCTGTTATCACAGTAAATGGAAACATTGTAGAAGTAAAGGTTGGTTCTGTTGAGCATCCAATGCAGCCGGAACATTTTATAGAATGGATTGCCCTTAGTACAAAGCAGGGAAATCAGCGCAAAGAGCTTAAACCTGGCGACGCACCTGTTGCAAAGTTTGCAATTGTAGATGGTGATGAAGTTGTTGCCGCTTATGCGTACTGCAATTTGCATAGTTTATGGAGTTCAAAATAATAACTAAATAAGGAAAACTGCACTTTTGGAAAAGCTATCTGAATGATGTCTGGAATTATTTTTTAGAGAATCAGGAAGAAGCAATGAAATGATTCTGAATATGGAAAGGGAAATGCTTCCAAATAAAATTCTTTCAGTCCTACAATAAAGAAAAAAATATTGTTTCTTGTTTTTTACGAAAGGTGTGTTAAAATATTATTATTGGTAAAAGTTTTACGAGGGAGGAAAAAACTATAACCCAATAAAAGGAGTGATTTTTATGGGAAAAAAAGTTAGCCTGATGAGCTATCTGTATCTTATTGGTATGGCACTTGTTGCTGTCGGTTTCTGTTGTCCTATGGTAAAAGTACTTGGTTCTTCTGCCAATGGTTTTGATTTTATTAAAAATGCAAAAGAAGGTGGATTCGTTTGTATCGGTTCTATCTTAATTTTTGCAGGTGCAGTTGCAGGTATTCTTGCATTTTTTGTTCCACAGCTTAAAGGGCTTAAATTAATTTTTGCACTTGTAGCTCTCGCTGGAGCTATTGTTCTTGTAATTGGATTTATGACAAGTGGTGGAATATATAAGGCAATTGGTAAGCACCTTTTAAAGAATGCTTTAATCGGTTTATATATGGTAGTTGCAGGAATTGTTCTTGGCGTTATCGGCGCTTTGAAGAAATAACCTTATTTATAATTCTATAATTAATGCACCGGATTTTTCGTCCACTGGAAGAGAATCCGGTGTTTTTATTTTTACGCAGATTAAATCTCCCGATTTTGGGCGGAAAGGTGGCTTTTGCAGGCGCGTGTTATTTTCGTCGGGCAGGGTAATAAGTACAAGCCCATACTGTGAACAGCCGTAAAAACCGCACATATAATTAGGCAGACGCAGTTTGTCCGAAGTAATGCGTATTAATGTATTATCCTGATTTCCTGAAGCATTCTTTTCGTGTTTGATTCTTGCATCCTCAACGGCTATAAAACTTAAGGTTGCGCGTTCTTTTGGAAGCTTTGCAAGATCCGAAAGTTTCTGAAGTCTTAACGGAGCGTCTTCCGTTGAAAAGGCAAAATTGCACCATTTATTTTTGCTGCCGGTGTAGGCTTTAAATCCGCTCATAGGGCAGTCGCATTCATGTGTACACGGTGCTGTAACCTTACGGCCATCTTTAATATAACGCGTGCGCAGAAGACTGAGTGTTCTTGCTGCTTTTGGAACACCCGGTTCAACAAGAAGTATTCCTGCTCCTTTTTCGCAGTAACGTTCAAAATGCTCGTAATAATTTTTTGTCTGGAATTCCGGAGGCATATCACTTGCCTGATCAAGTTCATTCAGCATATTTGCGCAGGTAAGAAAACCGGCTTTCTGTTTTATCTGAGTTCCAAAGTTTCCTTTTACGCGGATTATGTTCCACGGTTCTTCTGCTGTTTTTGCTGCTACAGTAAGAAAAATATCTTCACCGAACGAAAGGGAATTTGCAGAAACATCAAGACAATACCATGTTAGTTTTAACTTACGAAGCTCCGGTCGTGCAAGCCATAATGCAGTTACTACCGTAAGCGGACCGCTTCCAAGATCAAGACAAATGCAGTCCGAAGCCGGAAACATTGCAGCCGGAAGATTTGCAAAAAGTCTTGTAAGGCGAACAAGGTTCCACCAGGTGTAGTAGCGGACATAAGAAGTTAGCTGAATGTTATCGTTCATGTAGCCAAGTCGGCGGCTGGCGCGGTCATCCGTAAGCTGATGCGAAAGTTTACGGATATTTTCCGGCAGCTGTTGAATCTGCCTGCTGTTTAATGGACGAACGCTTTGAATAATTTCATCAAAGGAGTTCAGAATATTTATTGTTTCGCGGTTTAGACTTTTTGTGTCAAACAAATATGAACTAAAAGTAGAACTGCTTTTTGAAGCTGTAGTTTTAGTTGATTTTTCATTGTGTTTTTTTTGAGAAATATTTTTTGCGGATTCTTTTTTATTGTCTGAATTTTTTCTGTTATTCATACGCGGCATAAAATTATTGGTTTTCTGCAGATTCAGTTTCTGCGTTGTTTTCATTCTTTTTTACAATAAGATACATTTCTGTAAGCAGCTGTCGTGCTTCTCGAATTTGATTTATTAATTCAGAATTATTCTGGGCTGTTTGTGCCTCTTCTATAATCTGACGACCGGCACCTTCTGCTGTAAATTTTTTTTCGTTAATCAGATATTTAAGCCGGAGAATTAAATCTACTTCGCGCTGGGAATATAGCCTTCTGCCAGACATATCTTTGCGCGGAGTAAACCCTGGAACTACTTCTTCCCAGTAGCGAAGAACATGAGCTTTTACACCTGTTAAGTCTTCGATTTGCCCTATTGTATACGTCATTTTCCACGCTGCTCCCATTTCTGGCGGCTGCCTTTCATTTCCAGTTGAACCGGAATCTGGTCAAAGCCAAGATCTTCACGAATTCTGTTTTTAAGATAAGTAATGTATGTTTCCGGTACAACTTCCGGTCTTGTTGCAAAAATCATAAAGTTCACAGGGTTTGTACTTGTCTGCGTCATATAGCGGATTTTAAAATGCGCTGTTTTACTTGCCGGAGGAGGGTAACGGTCCAGCCAATCCTGCAATGCATTGTTTAATGCCGAAGTTTCAATTTTTCTTGTAAGCTGTTCATAAAGGGCAATTGCAGTATTTAATAAATCTTTTATTCCTTTTCCTTCGAGTGCAGAAAGCGGAAGAATAGGAGCGTAGTCCATGTGGGCAAACATAATGTTCATCCATGTGCGAACTTCTTTTACCGCCTTCTGATTCTGTTCTTCACGTAAATCCCATTTGTTCATTACGAAAATAATTCCGCGGCCTTTTTCGTATGCAAGAGAACAGATTTTTTTATCCTGCTCAGCAAGACCTTCAACTGCGTCTATCATTAAAAATACAACGTCGCATTCATCCAGTGTTTTTATTGCGCGGTTTACAGAATAATATTCTACATCATCGTGAACCCTTGCTTTTCGGCGGATTCCTGCTGTATCCAGAACCTTAAACTTTCTTCCGCCATAAGTAAAATCGCCTTCTACAACGTCGCGTGTTGTTCCTGCGTAATCACAAACAATTGAATTTTCTGAATGCGTAAGGCGGTTGCTTAAGGTTGATTTTCCGGTATTTGGTTTTCCAAGAATTGCAATTTTAATCGGGCGTTCGGTAGAAATAATTTTAGCCTTAGAAAAATCGCAGTGCGAAGTTATTTCCTGTGCAAATTCAGTTATGTTGTCGCCGTGCGAAGCAGAAATTAAAAATAGATTTTCAAAACCATATTTTGCATAATTCCAGGCTTCACTCTGATTTTTTCCGCCTTCGGTTTTGTTTACTGCGGCAATCAATTTATTCCAGTAAGGCCTCATTTGAAGAATAAATTCTTCGTCTTCTCCGGTAATCATTCCGGCTTCGAGCAGCAAAATTACAACGTCGGCTTTTTTAATCATTTCCAGCGAGCGTTCAACTACATAATTATCAAGCTCTGCTTCTTTTGTTCCAATATCTCTTGTAAGCTTGTATCCGCCTGTATCTATAAGATGAACCGGTTTTCCGTTAATAATTGCGGTTGCTTCTACCGGGTCCCTTGTTACACCAGGCTGATCATTTACAATAGCTACTCTATGATGAATAAAGCGGTTAAAAAGTGTAGATTTTCCAACATTAGGACGGCCTGCAATTACAACAACAGGAAGTCCTTCGTATTCAAGGTCTTCTGCATCAACGCCATAAGGAACTTTGATTGTTCCGTCCGAAAGTAAAACAGGTTCTGTTACATATTCTGAATCTGCGGAGTTCTGCATGAATTGAGGATTAATAAAATCGGGCTGTTCTATTTCCTGTGAATTATTGCCGTTTAAAAATTCGTCTTTTTGTGAAACTTCTTTTGGTTTAGAAAAATCGGGTTTACGCTTTTTAGCCATAAAGATATTTTAACATATTTTAAGCCAATAAAAAAGAGTTTGAAGAAAAAAAGGATAGAGGGGTATCTTCCTAAACAACACTAAATATGCTATAGTGTGCTTACAAATCCCACTATAAAAGAGGTCTACTATGCCTTATACCGAGCCAACAAGTCTAGCGATTGTTGCCTGTCCTGGTGGCGAAGCTTTCGCCAATGAAGTCATAACGCACCTTAAACACATGTATAAACACCGCTTCACTTTGAAGAACGATGTTATATCTAAGCGTTATGAGCTGACTAAAGAAGAGCTTGTACAGAGAATCAATCTGCAGAATGATCTGCAGACGTCTGAACTTTGTATAAGAGGTTCAACTGATAAGTATAGACCGCCTGTTTTTAAGGTTAACTCGCGATTCACTTATTTTGCCAACGGTGAAGTTAAAACTGAGCTGTTGGATACAATCCGTGGAAAAGATGTTTTTATTTTCCAGGATGTAGAAAATCATGAGCTGTTAAGTCTTAATGGTGGCGCAAATAAAAAAGTACTTACCGTAAATGATCATGTTATTACACTTCTTACTGCAATTGATACAGTTCGAATTGCAGGCGCAGAAAAAATTACCCTGGTTGTTCCGGCTTATCCTTATGCAAGACAGCATAAGCGCAAGGGCCGCGAAAGTTTGACTGCAAGTCTTTTGGGCCACATTTACGAAATGCAGGGTGTAGAAAGAATTATTACCCTCGATTTACATTCACGCGAAATTGTAAATGCATTTTCTTCTGCTAATCTTGATAACCTGCATGCAAGTTATCAGATTATCCGCGAGCTTGCTAAAATAGTTGATTTAACCGGAAAAACAGAAGATATGGTTATCGTATCTCCAGATACCGGTGCTATTGATAGAAATAAATTCTATGCTTCAGGACTTCACCTTCCTTTAGCTATGATTTATAAAGAGCGCGATTACTCTATTGTAACTCAGGACGCTCACTCAACAAATATTAAATCTGTAAAATTACTTGGTGATGTTAAGGGTAAGGTTGCCTT
>CAMVBP010000101.1 GCA_947165795.1 uncultured Treponema sp. | reverse complement strand
TCTCAATGCGGAATGTGCTATTCAAATTTTGCAAAGCAGTTTAAAGCGCAGTTTGGAAAAACCTGCAAGGAATACATTGAATTTGTAAGGGTATGTAAGGCTGATACTCTTCTATTGTATACAGACAAAACTCTGGATTATATAAGTCAGGAAACTGGATTTACAGATGCAAGCCACTTTATCAGAACCTATAAAAAGATAAAAGGAACAACTCCAAAGCAAAGAAGAAATTCGCGGATTTAATACAGACAGCAAAGCCACATTTTATAATACCGCGCAAAAAAAAAGTGCACCTTTAATTAAGTGCACTTTTCTCATTTTTAATTCTCTTTACAGAAAATTAGAAATCTTTGTGTTCAGACTTACGTCTCTTGTTCAAAAGCTTACGCTCCAAAGTTGTTTTCTTCTGGTGAAGAATGGCAGAAGGCTTTTCAAAATATTCACGCTTTTTGTATTCGCGGATAATACCTTCTTTTTCAACCATACGCTTAAAACGTTTGATTGCTTTTTCCAGGTTCTCTGACTCTTCAACGCTAATAGTTGCCATTATTTTTCACCTCCTTTTTCCGGTGATTCCGTCTATAAACACAAACAAAAGTTTGTTATTTTCTAAAATGTTTAGAAAGTTTAATGATTTTTAGGGATTTAATCAAGCGGCAGACCAGGCTTTCCGCACTTCGCCGACTAACCGCGGCTCATCCCGCTTATGCGGGACTAAAGGTGCTCCAATCCTTCGCACTATCTTAATTATTTACAAATTTATTTACTGCTTATACAAATAAATACTCACATTAGGTAATTTAAATAATTCAGCATTTGCCTCACTGTCAGAAACATCTGTCAAGTTTCCATTATTTTTATACCAGTTACTTGTATCGCTGAAGGAAACCGAAGAAAGATTAGTACAGTTTGAAAATGCTCTTCTTCCTATACTTGTCACACTGGCAGGTATATTAATCAAAGAAAGACTTATGCACTCGAAAAAAGCCATTTCTCCTATGCTTATCACGCCAACCGGTATGTCTATATAAGTCATAAAACAGGTAGAACTGAATGCATCATCTTCTATACTTGTCACTGTATCTGGAAGACTAAGTCCAGAAAGGTTATAAACATGAGAGAAAGAACCTTCCGGAACAAGGTCTAATCCTGTAACATTTGATAAATCAAGGTTTATCATGTAAGAAGAAGAATTTAAAATTTCTCGTATTGTCACTAAGTCGGAAGGATTTACCTGTCCTGTCATTACAATAGTTGAATTCTGTGTTAAGGAAGAAACTACAGCCTGAAGATTAGCAAGAGGCACAGAATTAGTTTGTATGGATATTGCAGTACTTGGAGAACTATCTCTTTCTGTAGATTCCTGCGATTCCTTATTCATACAATTATTCAGATCACATAGATAGCTGCTGCATCCTGCACAAAGAAATAAAAGCAAGGAAGCAATAATAACAGAAGGAATTCTTTTTAATTTCATTTTCTGCCTCCGTTAATATCAAATCTGTATAAAAGGCCAAGAGATGCGCCTGCATAAATGGAAAGTACGTCTTTTTGGGGAATAATGTTTGCATAAGGAGTAAGGGCAAATTCAAGATTTCCACCGGCAATTTTAGAATTAGAATATCGAAGAGATAGTTCCGGTTTAAAAATAAAATCTGTATATATAGACGAAGAATAAGAAGGTATGTCTACAAGTGCCTTTTCAAAACAAACTCCGGAATTTATAGCAGGCTGAAGGGCAAAACCTGAATGTCCTAAATTAAAACGATACCAGGCACCTAAAAGAAAATCCAGGGAAGATGCAAAACTTATTCTATTGTCTTTTGGAATTGATCTGTAAAAATCTACAGAAGATGAAACTCCAAAGGAAGGAAAAATTTCATATTCAGCATTAATTCCTCCACCTGCATTTCCATAAAAAATCTTGTTAGCATCTCCCGCCGCCAATCCGCCGGAAAAAGAGAGTCCCAGCTTTAATGAATTAGAAAAAACTGGAAGAGAAATAAAAATGAATGAAATAAGAAAAAGCGCAGCTTTGCGCAATTTGTGATTACCCGACTCCACGAGTTTTGGGCATAGAAATACTTTAAACATAACTTTTTTACCTTTATGTTATAATTTTATCATGCAATGTATAAATTGACAAGTTTTTTTGGTGCGACGACAATTTATTACGACTCCCATGAACCGCCATTTGTACCTACAGGATTTCCTTGCCAGATTTTGAACGTATTATCGGAAAAATCAATATGCGCTCTTCCGGTATTAGTATTTGCCGAAATCTTATTCAAATCAACATTAGATTGGAAACTAGTCCTAGTTCTTCCAACACGCAGGAACATCTGAGTAAATGAACCACAATTTCCAAGTCTGAGTTTAGTCATGTTGCTTGGAAAATAGACATCCAATGTATTGGACGCGTAAGTTGTTGTACTCATAAAGCTTGTATCAAAAACTATATCTGTTGAATCATCAAATTCAAAAGCTCTTAAACTGTTACAACCACTAAACGCATTACTCCAACTTGCAGTAGAAATTTGAGAATTATTTCCATAAACCTGAATTTTCTGCAAATTAGTACAATTTTTAAAGGTATTTGATCCGACAATAAACGTTGATTGGTTATATACAAATTCCACAAGCTTTGAACATCCGTTAAAGGCGTTTTCTGCATTTAATGAACCGCTTATTGTCGCTTTTGAAATGTCTATTCTTACCTCATTGAAAGTAGTATTCTTTATCGCAGTTGCTATTGCTGCAAGTCCATCACTATCTATAGTACCATAAATTTCGATCAAATGCTGATTGTCGTCGTCTGGAATTGAGTTCAGAGTATTCAGAAGGTTTCCTACCATTGCATGTTCACCGTATTGAAGTTTTCCAGAAGTATCAATGTAGTAACCATATTCAGGTGTAGTAAATTTACAGCACTCAGATGAAACCTTAGATCCGCTTAACACAGTCGGAGTCGATGCTGTACCTACATTTGAATACGAACTTGGTGTTATATAAACAGGATTAGAAGTATGATTTGAAAGAACTGCTGTTGTCTTTACTGATCTTCCACTTGAAAGATAAACATCATTATAGTTTTGAGAACCACCATAAGGAATAAATGCGCTGTCTTTCATTTCAAATGTACCGGAACTACTCAGATAAATGGCACCTCCTCCACTAGAGGCCGTATTTTTATTAGTTGATGCTGTATTTGCAGGTGTAGTTCCTCCAATTGTACCATTGCTCATAACAAAGCTGCCGTGAACCATTATAGCACCGCCATATTGCGTTGACACATTCTTGCTAATTGTGGCATTTTGGTTTATTGTAAGAGTACAAGAGTACGGTATATATACAGCACCGCCATCTTTAGCCTTATTTAACTCCATTTTAATTTCTCCACAGATTACCTGTGTAGTTCCTCCAGCATAAATGCCTCCACCGCCAGTACCAGTACTTGTATCACAGTAATTATACGATATAATTCCACTCCTAATTTTTAAATTAGTTCCTGCAAAATAAATTCCACCACCAGTTGTTGTAGCATAATTGCGTCGTATTCCATAGGCTTGCGCAAAATCTTGAGTAGAAGAGTCTGATGCTGCAGAATAACCTAGCCAGACAGAAGAGCCAGTATCTGCATAAATACCACCACCTTTTGCAGCTTTATTTGAATGTTGACTATCACCTGAACCGGCAGTGCCATTGGTATCTCCTCCAATCATTGTGTATCCCGACATGCATAAATTTGCGTACTTCAAATATACCCCGCCACCATTTGATGTTGCTATATTTGCATCAACTTTTGTTTTAGCAGAACCTTTCATAATAAGGTTTGCCAAAGAAGTAGATGTACCAGCAAAATATATTCCACCACCATTTGAGGTTGCTGTATTTCCAGTCACAGTCACAGAATTGGTTAAAGTTAGACTAGCTCCTGCTACAGAAACATAAATTCCGCCGCCGTTTGTATTGTAACCGCCTGATATCGTAAGATTCTGAAGAGTAACCGGAACATTCGAAGAGATTTTTAAAACAGATCCCGGCTTAGATGAGCCAAAGCCTCCTTTTAAAGCTGCGCTTGTATTTATTCCTTTTATCCAGACACCAGATGCCTCGTTTGTTGTTATGCTGCTTCCAATTTCATGTCCGCCGCTTATTTCTCCAACAACAATAATTTCCCGGCCTACATTTACAGTGACCCCACCTGATGTAGATGTTTTAGTATCTTTAGGTCCGCCCCAGCATTGTGCAACTGCATCAGTAATTGTAGAATACGGCTTTGCCTTTGTTCCAAGTCCGTCGTTAGCTGGAGTTGCACCTTTACCATAAGTGACACTGTTTATAGTTGTTGTAGAACCTGTTGGAGCAACATAAATATCTGCATCTATTTTTCCGGCATGAGTGGAACTTGTTGAACTGGAGATAATACTCCATTCAGTGTCGGTCATTTTAAAGCAGGAGTATTTGCTTGCTGTTCCTGTAAGAATCTGTTTTCCTCGAATCCATGAAGTTGGCGTAAGTGCAATATTTGAAGCGCTTAAATCTGCGCCGGCAGATATCATCTTTAATGCCGGAATAGTAAGGCTTGTATCATAATAAACTGCAATATCGTTAGATTTTTCTGAGCCACCATAAGGAATTGAAATCGAATTATTCAATGTAGCAGAACCTTTATTATAAATCGCTCCTCCCGCATTACTTGAAGAATTATAATAACTTGCTTTACCTATTTCGCCACCAGTCATCGACAAGGATCCTGCATTATAAATTCCGCCACCTTGATATGCTGAGTTGCTGTAAATGCTTCCTCCAGACATATTTACTGTTCCAACGTTGTAAACTCCGGCACCATTTATATTGCCACTGTTAGCAGTATTACTATAAATTGCAGAATCAGTTTTTATATTAAGAGTTGCGCCGCTTGCGACATAAACACCTGCTCCAGTTCCTCCAGATGTTGCTTTATTGCTGTAAACTTTGGCGTTTGAGTCAAGATTTACTGTTCCCGCACTGATGTTGATTCCGCCGCCGGCAGATGCTTTTCCGTTTGTAATTTGTAATTGCTGGATTGTAAATGTCTTTGCCACACTTATCGTAAGAGCCGAACCATTTGCGTTGCCGTTTATAGTGGCATTTGTATTATAGCCTGCAAGAGTAACTGAGCTAACACCATTTGTAACGCTTGAAATTGTCTGGGTACCGGTCAAAGTTCCTGCGATTGTAATTTTTCCGCCTGCCTCTGACAGATCGCTGGCTTGAGCTGCCGCGGCGATTGAAGCATAAGGACTTGTCTTGGTTCCATTTGCACCTGTAGTCAAGCCTTTATTAAAGCCGGTCGGTCTTGTATTATTGCTGTCTGTAGCATCTACTACATAAATCGGCGAAGTAATATAAACGAATTTTTCGCCGGAAACAGTTTTATCTTTTCTTTCCCAGCCGTCATTGTCGGCAGAAAGCTTGAATTTTGATTTTAAAGTATCGTTAATCGTGACTGATGAAGCTACACTTAAAATATCTGTTCCGCGCTTATAATTTGCAGGTGTGACTGTCGCAACATTTGTTTCATTCAGCGAGTCGGAAACATAAATTGTATTACCGGAAGGAAGATAAACATCATTATTTGAAGAAACGCATGCATTAGTTTTTACAGCAAAAGAGGTCCATGCATAAATACCACTTCCTCTTTGTCCGGCTGTATTTCCAGAAATTGTTCCTCCGCTTATTGTTGTCCAGGCACCGTTTGTATTAAAAATTGCACCGCCATATTTTGCAGAATTCGACTGTATGTAAAGAAAAGCTCCGCCCAATTCAGAATCAGTATCTGCACCTGCATATATTCCTCCGCCCATAGCATTAGTTGCAGAATTATTCTTTATATTACCGCCGGAAATTGAAGCTTCACTTGCAAAATATATTCCACCTCCTCCGCTAGGATTGTTTAAATTATTAAATGTTCCGGTAACCTTGTTATACAGAACGTTTCCGCCGCTCATTGAGAATGTTCCGTCTATAGCAGAATAAATTCCACCTCCGGCATTGGTAGCAGAGTTTGCATATTCAGAAGATGAACCTCCAATAGTTCCGCCGGAGAATATCAAAGAAGCCTTTTCGTCGCTAAAAACACCGCCGCCACTTGCCGCTGTATTTTTACATATCTGCCCGCCTGTTATTTTTAATACAGGCGTATAAGAAGATTGTGGTTTTACTACATAAATACCACCGCCATTGGCACTTGCATTATTTCCCGTAACTACTGTTCCGGAAGCAATTGTTACATCAGCCTGAGCATTTGTAATATTAATTCCGCCGCCGTTACCTGTCTTCTTTCCGCCTGTAATCGTAAGATCCTGTATTGTAACTGGAACAGCAGAGTCAATATTAAGTGCTGAACCTGTTGTTGACTGAGTTGTAACGCCTGCAAAAGAAGCTGCAGATTGTGTCTGTCCGTCTGGAATATATCCTTTTATAACAAGAGAAGGAGCTTCAGAAGTTGTAAAGTCTGAAGGAATTGTCTGAGAGCCTGTTACTTTTCCATCAATTAAAATTGTATAAGGGTCTGTTCCGCCAGAAAAAATATCTGAAGAGAGTGCTGCTTCCAGCGATGCAAACGGTCTTTTTTTTGTTCCCGATGCACCAGATGTTTCCGCTGAAGAACAGATTTTTCTTGTATCATCTGAGCCAGAACTGGCAACATAAATAGGAGAATCTATCATTACATAATGATTTGAAGCATCCGTTACATTATTCTTTTCCCAGCCCTCATCATCAAAACTTAGTTCAAATTTTGATTTATTGGCATTAAGCAAAGTATCGTTAGCGGCTGTAAGAAATTTTGTTTTACGTTTCCAGTGCTTGAGCGTAATTGACGCTACTTTAGTTTTTCCTTCAGGAGGAATAATAGTATCTGCAATCGTAACAACAGCATTCTCGTCAAGATGAACATCATTTGTTTTTTCGGTTCCCGGATAAATATATGCAGAACCGCTCATTAAAAAGTCTCCTACAACACAAACAGCTCCCCCGCGAGTACCTTGACCACTTACAGTATTCTGTTTTTCTTCTGTATCTCCTCCTATCGTTCCTCCGGTCATTATAATATTTCTATTCAGAGTGACCATAAAAGCACCACCGTCCATGGAAGCATTTCCTTCATAGCATCCTCCGTAAACACTTCCATTCTGGTAAAAGATCACAGCGCCACCCGACGAACCGGATCTATTATAAGAAATATTTCCGCTTGAAATTAAGAGCAAACCAACATTACTTATACCGCCACCATCCTGGGATGCAAGATTTCGTCTTAT
>CAMVBP010000100.1 GCA_947165795.1 uncultured Treponema sp. | reverse complement strand
ATTACTTTTCCGACTACGTTTGCAACTTTTGTAAAACGTCCGTCGTCGGTTTTAATAAGAGTATGAATAATTCTTCGCTGTACAGGTTTTAATCCATCTGTAATTTCTGGAATTGCGCGGTCACG
Organism: uncultured Treponema sp.; assembly: GCA_947165795.1. Next base: position 7,200 of record CAMVBP010000100.1, on the reverse strand, counting down.
AATAACGTAACTTGCATATTGAATGAAATTCTGGTCGAAGAGATTTTTTACATAAGCCATTTATTTTCCCCTTTGGACAAAAACTAAAATAAACATAATTGTCCGTACCCACTTGAAATTATAAATGAAAAGAATGTTATTTTCAAGTTTTTTGGGAAGCAGGAGGGGAAAGCCTTCCCCTCGCTCCCAAGCAAGTCGCTCCACGAAAAGTCTCCGCAAGCAGAGCCGTTTCTCTCCGCTTTGTTGCTTGTCCGCTACCCCTTCTAACGGGGGGATGTCCCCCCGTAACGCCCCCCGGGGAGTTTATATGGAAGAATCATAAATCATTGTATAAGTAAAAAACTTCTGCAAAATGTTTTTTTTTCATGCTATAATGCTTTTGAGGTAAAAAATGAATAATCACATCTACATCACTCGTCATGGCGAATCTCAGTGGAACGTTGAAGGTAAAGTTCAGGGAGTAACGGATACGCCTCTTACCGAAAAAGGAATTGAACAGGCACACAAGCTTGCAAAGAAAATTAAAAAAAGCGGAATTAAGATAGATGAAATCCTTTATTCTCCATTAAGCAGGGCTGCCGATACTGCAAAAATTGTTGCAGAAGCAAACAATCTTCCTCTTACTCTGGAACCTCGTCTTATTGAGCAGAACTTTGGTGAATATGAAGGTCACGAGTGGGATAAGCATCCCGGAGTATTTCATGAAGCAAAAAAGCAGTTTGCCTGTGATTATAATGGCGGTGAGTCTATGCTGCGCCTTGGCCAGCGAATCTATACTCTGATTGATGACCTAAAGGTCCGCAGTGAAAAAGAAAATAAAACCTTCCTTCTTGTTACTCACGGCGGAATTGCAAGAATGTTTCATTCCTATTTCTTTTCAGAAACAAATGAAGAATTCAGTTCAACTGGAATAGAAAATTGCGAAATCAGGGAATATAAATGGGACTAAAATAAAAGCAAAAAATATCTGTCTGGAGAGCCTTTAAATCTTAATGAGTCTGTCTTCCTGCGGCTTTTTCCAAAAGCTCAATTAATTCACCGTAATTTTTGCGGATTGTTTTTTTGTGCGCATCCTGAATAAATTCCAGCTCGTTACGGAACAGTCTGTCTTTTGCAGAAACAGGCATATACTGAATGTTACTTCTTGTATAATAATGTTCTATGCAGCCTTTTGGCAGAATGTAAATACGTGCCGCTTCAGCAGCCGCAAGAATGAACGAAGCAAGGTTTTTAATCAGCGGAATTGTTTTTGCAGTTTCGGGCGGAAGGCATTTTTCAATTTCCTCACTAATATTGTTAATGCCCTGCAAAAGAACAGTTTTATATGTATCAACGCTTTCTGCATTTTCATGCTTTTCGCGCAGCTGCGATAATTTTTCCATAAGCGCCTGCATTTTCTGCGGAACATTATTTTCTTCAAAATATTTGTTCAGGTCCTGAGAAATTTTTATAAGATATCTTTCAAGGCGGAAAATTAATTTACTGAGCGTAATTTCCTGAGCCATTTCTTTTGTAGAAAAAATTGAACTGTAAAAATCATCCTGGCGTTCCCTTTGTTTTTCAAGCCACTGAATTACACGTTCGTCTTCATTTGCAACATCGCGAAGCTTGCCCGAAAAAAGTGAATCCAAATCTGTAATAATTCTTCCGTTAGTTCCAAGTAACGAGCATACCTTACAGAAAACTCCAAGTTCATCTTTTCCGCCAACGTCAATAATTCCAGTTCCCGCCGCATTGTATTCATCTTCAATAAATGTAAGCAAATGAGTAAACATCTGCTGGTCGGTATATCCTTCAACAAAAATCTGGTTATCGGAAAAAAAGAACTGCTTGTGATAAGTATTAAAGCGCGGAAGAAAACGGCGGAACAAAGCGTCATCTTCTTCAGAAAGTTCTTCAATGCTTGTCGGCACACGATTTATGTGGCACGCAATTACGCCGATTAAATCTTCACTTGTTCTTAAATCAATAAAGAAAGGGGAGTGAGAAATTAAAAAGAAAATCCTTCGCGATGAATGCTGAATTTCTTTTCGGATTTCATTTATAAAAAATAACTGAAACTGCGGGTGAAGATGAAGTTCGGGTTCATCAAAAAAAATACATTCCTTTTCGCTCGCAGATGAATTGTCGCCTTTTGAATATAAATTTATAAGAAGGTGAATAATTTCGCGAAGCCCGTGACATTCAACCTGTTCAAGCATGTACTCAACATTCCACGCTTTATTTTCAACAATCGGAATTAATGTTCCGTCAATGTCTTCAATAAATTTAATCGATTTTCCAAACATGCTCGAAAGAACTTTTTCAATCTTAGAACGGATTTTTTCGTTGTCGCGTAAAAGCTTCATTTCCCGGGATTGAACTTCCATTTCAGTTTCATAAGTCTGACGGTCGGCCTTTATAAAACGAACAGAATAGCCGCCTTCTTCAAACTGTTTTGCAAGATTCTGTGCAAGCAGAGTTTTTCCGCTTCCATTCGGCCCGACAATCAGATTGAGCTGCGACCAGTGAGATTTCTTAAAAACTGCCTTTCCCCACAAAAAAGGAATTTTTACCCGGGTTTCAATTTCAAGCATAATTCCATTATACCATATAAATTGTTTATGATATAATAAAAAATATGAAGACGATAATTATCACACCACCTGTTGTTCAGTTTAATACACCGTATCCTTCGGGCGCATATTTAAAAGCGTATTTTACACATCCCGAAGGCGGCACTTCTTCCGATTCTCGCTGGTACGATCTTAATATCAGGCTTTTTTATTCCGTGTTTTCTGCAAATGGTTTGCGCAGGCTTTTTGAACTTTCAGAAAAAAATGCAGTTCACCTTGCTGACGAAGCAGAACAAAATGGTGATGAAGATACCGCCTTCAATCTGCGCCGTTATGTAAGTCAGAAAGAAAACTGGATTGAATGGATTGATTTTATAACTGCAACCTTGTGCAGCGCTGGTGCGCGCGAAAAATCTCATCAGTTTTTGTTTTCGCCTTTTGCGCCGCGCGGTTCCCGAATGGAAAATTTTCTTTCCGGTCTTGACCGCGAGCCGACCGTTGACGATGTCCGTTTTTTGTGCACGTTCGCGCTTGCCGATCTTTCCGATTATATTACCGTCGCTTTTGATCCGCAGTTTTCTCTTGTGCGTTACGCCGAATCTCTTGCCGTCGATACCCGAACTTTTTCCGAGTTCGAAAAGCAGATTGATTCTCCCGTAATGGAGCATTTTTATAAACCCGTTCTGGAAAATCTTTTTAATAATCTGGAGCTTCCCGCCGCAAGCGGCGGTCGGGCTTTCCGCAGTTCCGCTGACGCTTCAGCCGCTTCCTTCGCTTCACTAACTAACGTTAGTTCGCTCAGTCCAGTGGCCGCCTCCGGCGCTGCTCCAACCCCTAAGCCGAAGGCGCAGGTACTCCCTATGCCTGTTTTAGTGTGTATTTCTGTTCCGTTTGCAGGAACATTTTTACCCGCTCTTTATACGGCACGTTTTTTCAAGCAGAAATTCGGTGATTCAGTTTTTGTTTGCATTGGCGGCGGTTTTGTAAATACGGAACTTCGCGAAGCAAAAGATCCTGCACTCGCTAAATACATAGACGCAATTTCCTACGACAGAGGTTACGGTTCATATAAAGCACTTTTGAGTACGGTGGTTGAGTACGTCGAAACTACCGTAGCTTCACTTTACAAAATGCGCCTTTTCAAAAAGCAGGGCGGCAAAATAGAAGTCACGGAACCAATCTGGCAGGATTCAGAATTTGAAAAATACGAAAATCAAATGACCGTTAAAATTATTCCAGATTATTCAGACATAGATTTTTCTACATATCCGAAAATGTGCGACGACAGAAATGCAATGCACAGAATCTGGACAGACGGTTCGTGGCTTAAAGCATATCTTGCACACGGCTGCTACTGGCATAAATGTGCATTTTGCGACACTTCACTTGATTATGTATGTGGCTACAAACTTACAGATATTTCACCGCTTTACGAAGGCCTTTTAAAAACGGCGCTCGAAAAAGGCGTTTACGGAATTCATTTTGTAGACGAAGCATTGCCACCTGTTGCCTTAAAAAAGTTTGCATTGTTAAACGCACGCGCAGGAAATCCTTTATATTTTTGGGGCAATGTGCGCTTTGAAAAATCCTTTACAAAAGACCTTGCCGTTTTCTTAAGTTACTGCGGGCTTGGCGGTGTAAGTGCCGGAATTGAATCTGCAACGGGAACAGGCCTTGAATCAATTAACAAAGGAACAGACATTACTTCAATTGCGCATGCATGCTGTGCGTTTAAAGAATCTGGAATTCTTGTGCACGCCTATATGATTTACGGTTTTTGGAATGATACTCCGCAGTCAATAATTGATTCAATGGAAACTCTCCGCCAGTTTTTTGCGGCAGGACTTCTGGACAGCGCGTTCTGGCATAAATTTGTTCTTACAAGAAATTCAACGGTTTACAGTCAGTGGGAAAAAGACGGCACACTTGATCTTGTGAGTGGGGCAGACATAAGTTCGGCTTTTGCAAGAAACAACCTTCATTTTAAAGGCGAAGAAAAATTCAATAAGTTCGGACTTCCTTTAGACACCGCCTTGAATTCATGGATGCATGGAGAACGCCTTGAGCAGAAAATTCAGAAATGGTTTGATTTTCCAGTTCCTTCACCAACCGTTCCGCGCGATTTTATTGAAAAGAAAATTGAAGAATACGAAGAAAAAAATCAGGCACGAGCAAATTCTCTTAATGAAAAAAATGCGGAGAATTTATGGTGGCTTGGCGGAAATCCTGTATGTTCAGGAAAATCAGAATTTCGCTGGCTTTATTTAATGGAAGAACAGACTGCGCCTGCAAAACAAATGGATGTAGAAATTCTTTTGGCACTTCGCCCGGAAGCTTCAGAAGAAGAACGTGCGGCTGCGTTAAAAAAAATAACCGCAGCACCAGCAATTCTTTCAAACCTGAAAAAACTTATGGGCCACGGCCTTGTATTATTAGATTTCTAAAATCTTATTCAATTTCTACTTTCTGAATTTTTGCGCCAAGCTTCTGAAGCTGTGCTACCAAATCTTCATAGCCCCGTTCAATCTGATAAACGTTGCTTATTCGGCTTGTTCCGTGCGCGCACATTGCCGCAATTACCATAGCCATACCGGCTCTGATATCAGGAGAAACAAGATGGTCTCCGTGCAGCATGCATGGTCCGCAAACTACAGCTCTGTGTGGATCACATAATGTAATTTTTGCGCCCATCGAAATTAGTTTATCAACAAAGAACATTCGGCTTTCAAACATTTTTTCAAAAATCAAAACTGTTCCCGAAACCTGAGTTGCAGTTACAGTCATAATTGAAGTAAGGTCTGCAGGGAATCCAGGCCAAGGCATATCATCAATTTTTGGAATTGCATTTCCCAAATCTTCATTAACTTTAAGTTCCTGAGTGTTAGGAACTGTAAGTTCATCGCCGTTAATACTCCAGCTGATTCCAAGCTTTGCAAAACTGTATTTAAGCGGACGCATTTCTTCGGCGCGTACACCTTTAATAGTAATTTTTCCTTTTGTAGCGGCAGCCATTCCAATGTAAGAACCAATTTCAATGTAATCAGGTCCGATTGTAAATTCACAGCCGTGAAGTTTCTTAACACCTTCGATTGTAATAATGTTGCTTCCAATTCCGCTTATTTTTCCGCCCATAGCAACAATCATATTACATATATCCTGAATATGAGGCTCGCAGGCTGCATTTTGAATTACTGTTTTTCCTTCTGCAAGACACGCTGCCATTACTGCATTTTCTGTTGCTGTTACCGAAGCTTCATCAAGGAAGATGTCTGCGCCGACAAGCTTGTTTGTGCTGAAAGAAAAATGTCCGTTTACAGAAATGTTTGCGCCAAGTTGTTCAAGTGCAAGAAAGTGAGTGTCCAGACGGCGCCGGCCAATTACATCTCCTCCAGGAGGAACCATTTCGCATTTTCCTGTTCTTGCAAGAAGCGGTCCTGCGAAAAGAATTGAACCTCGGACCTTTTTATTTAATTCCGGCGGCAATTTTGATGTAGTAACCTTGTCGCACTGAATTTTCCAGTTATGCTTTGACAGTTTTTCAACCTTTGCACCCAAAGATTTTAAAATCTCTATCATTACATTTGTATCTTGAATTTCCGGGATATTATGAAAAATAACAGGTTCTTCGGTTAAAAGTGCTGCCGCAAGACAAGGCAAAGCAGCATTTTTATTTCCGCTTGCTGTAATAGTTCCCCCAATAGGATATCCACCCTCAATTACATATTCGTACATTATTTTACCTTTCTGATAATAAGTTTATTATAACATCGGCAGCTTTTGACATTTGGTTTAGAGAACACCATTCATTTCTTGAATGAAATTCATGTGCGCCTGTAAAGATATTTGGAGTTGGAATTCCCAGCTGAGTTAATCTGGAACCGTCTGTTCCGCCTCTTATTGGCTGTTCGCGAACTTCAACACCACTTGCCTTGAATGCGTTGCGCAGTTTTTCCATAATTTCAGGATGTTCATTCATTTTTTCCTTCATATTAAGATACTGTTCTTTAAATGAAACATCTGCTGAACCGCCGAATTCAGAAACAACTTTTTGTGCTGAATCCTGAATAATCTTTTTCTGTTTTTCAATTTCTTCTATATTAAATGCTCTTAACAGTAAATCTATCTGTGCACTTTCTATAGAACCAGAAATTTCCATTGGCGCAATAAAGCCTTCATAATTTTCTGTAGTTTCAGGCGCACAATCGCGAGGAAGGCGTGCTGCAAAATTAGAAGCCAAGGTTACTGCATTAATCATTTTGTCTTTTTTTGCATTTCCTGTATGGCAGGCCTTTCCCGTAAATTTTACATGCGCAGAATATGCATTAAAGCATTCACTTTCAAGTTCACCTTCGTCTCCGCCGTCAACTGTAATTGCAAAATCGGCTTTAAGGATATTTAAAGGAACCTTATCCATTCCGTGACCGGTTTCTTCATCTGGAGAGAACATTACTTCAATTGGACCGTGAGGAATATCTTCATAATGGCGCTGAAGATAATCAAGTGCGCACATAATTGCTGTAACACCGGCTTTGTCATCTGCACCCAAAAGAGTAGTCCCGTCCGAATGAATGATTGTATCGGCCTTTCCGGTAGGAGATTCAGAATCTGAAGGCATAGTAATTACAGGTTTTACATTTTTTCCTGT
>CAMVBP010000099.1 GCA_947165795.1 uncultured Treponema sp. | reverse complement strand
GCGAGTTTACACAAACCGACTTTCCTGAACCGGTTGCACCGGCAATAAGCATATGAGGAGTTTTTACCAAATCTATAAGCTGAGCCTTTCCAAGAATATCTTTTCCAAGAACAACAGGAACAGACATTTTTTTCCATTCCGGCAAATCCATTTCTATAATTTCGCGGAAGCCTACAACAGAACGGTGTTTATTTGGAACTTCAATACCCACAGCTTGTTTTCCAGGAATTGGCGCTACAATACGAACAGACTGCGCTGCAAGGCTAAGGGCAATGTTATCCTGAAGAGCAACAATTTTACTGAGCTTTACGCCAGGTGCCGGCAGAATTTCAAACATTGTTACAACCGGACCTTTTTTAATTCCGGTAATTTCTGCTTCGATATTAAATTCACCGAGAGTCTGTTTTAAGTTCATTGCAGACTGTTTTGTTGCATCATCAATAATCCAGTACTGATCGTCTTTATACGCAATTAATAAATCCGAAGGAATTACATAAGGGCCTTTCTTTTCGGCGCGATGCCCAACCTTTGGTGGATTAGAGGCAATTTCTTTACCTTTTGGAGTGTTTTCTTCCTGCTGAGCATTAAAGAAATCTGTAAGTTCATCTCTTGTAAGATTTGCTGCACTTGCAGGCTTTTCCGGAATATGATTTTCTTTTCTGATATCATTTTCCATTTGAGAAAAAACATTGGAAGCGGCAGCGCCTAAATTTATTTTTTCGTTCTCTACAGCTTCTGCTTCGGAATTTTCTTCGTCCTCAGGTTCTTCAGAATTTTCAGAGAGTTCTGGTTCTTCAACCTCATAGGAATCTTCAGAAAGAACATTTTCACTTTCTTCCTGTTCAGACTGCTGATTATTGCTGTAAGAATTTATTGCTGGTTCTTCAATATCAAAATCCGGGAAAGGAAGGGTTTCATCTTCCACATATTCATCATCCGAATCTTCTTCTGTTTCTTTTAGCTGAATTCTAGAAGGATACTTCGGCTTATTATCTGAGCTTTCTTTTACAGACTCGTCTTCTTCGTCAGCTTCTGAACCATCATGAATTGTAATTCCATGCGGATAATTTGGATTTGTTATAACCTTATCGTTAAACTTTCTTTCATAGTTTTTTTTTGTATTTTCAGTTTCCTGAACTTCGTCTTCTACCAATGTTTCCGAGTCATCAGAAGAAGAGCTTTCTACATATTCATCATCTAAATTTTCTTCTTCAAAGTCTGATTTAATTCCGTTACTTAATTCATCTTCAATTTCATCTATAATTGGATCAAGAAAATCGTCATCATCTGAATCTGATTTAAATTCCGGTTCTTCAACAAAAGCGGGAGCAGTTTCTTCCTTTAATTCAATTTCATCATCATCTTTTACAGACGCTTCTTTTTCTTTTGAATCTTTTGGTGGAAATTCCAGAGCAGGATCATTTTCATCAAAAGAATCATCATATTCTGGCGGAAGCTTTTCCGGAGCAGGAGGAAGATTTTTCCATTCAAGAGAATCTTCATTCTGCGGATTTTCGTCGCTCTGCATTGTAAGCGCTGCAAATTCTTCCTGAGTAATTACGCTTGTAGAATTTTCTGCATTCGGTTCCGGCTGTTCAGAATATTCTGCCTGCGCAGGTTTTTCAGAATTCTTTTCTTCGGCTTCTATTTTGTCTTCAACTTCATTTGCATAAACAACTTCGGCGTCTTCTACGTCGTTTACAGAATCTTCTTCGGCCGTATAATCCTGAACTTCTACATTATTTAAAACGTCATCAAAAACCTTTGATTTTGAAGAATTAATGTCTACAAAATCATAATTATTGTTATCATTAAATGAACCGACTACAGTTTCTGAATTTTGATTTTCTGATTCTGTATCATTATAAATTTCAATATTTTTTGTCGTCTGATTTTGCTGGGCAAATTTTTTATTCAACTTTTGCGAGAAAGGCATTTTATTAAGCTTATCAGCAAGAATACCGGTTCCCAGATATTCAATTATAATAAGCATTGCGCCTGTAATCAGCGTAACGGCAATTTTTACTGTTGCAAAAGGTGTATTTTTAGAAGCAAGAATAAGTCTGCAGATTTTTTCTGTTATAAAACATGTAAAAAATGGAATAAGTGCTGTTAATAAACGAAGGGTTTTGCGCGCTGTCCATTTAGAAGCAAAGCAGGAAAGTCCTGCAACCAGGAGAAAAATCGGTATTAAAACGCTTGAAAATCCATAGACTGTATAAAGAATATTTCCTATGGTGTAAAAAAAGTTATTATGTCCCGGGCCAGAAATTCCAAAATCAAGCGGCACTAAAAGCAGACTAATTGAAAATAATGCTGCAAGAATAAGAAGTAAAATTCCGGTAAACAAAGTGGATTTATTAGACGCTTTCATACATGCATTATCGGCATTAAAAAAGTCTAGTTAAGATATTTTTCTAAAATTTTATTCTCATAAATCTTGCAAAATTTATTAATGATCGGCTGCCTTCATCGCATAAAACGGCTATAAATACGCCGAGTATTCCAAGATCAAAGACAAAAACACACAAAGCGGCAAATCCTACAACGCAGATTGTTCCAAGAATTTGTGTAAAAAGCATCCATTTTGTGTCGCCGTAACCGCGAATTCCGTTTCCTAATATAATATTTCCTGATTTTCCAAAAAGATCTACACCAACGAGAATTACAAAAGGAATCGACATTTCGATAATTTTTGCATCTTTTGTAAACAGACTGAGCGTAAGGCGCGGGAAAAGCGAAACAAAAATAAGCGCAGCTGCAGAAACAAGGAAAGCCCATTTTATTGCAGTTTTTACTATGTTGCGGTACAGTTTATGATCTTTTGCACCTGTAGCTTCGCCGGTTAGTGTTAAAGTTCCGTTTCCAATTGCTCCAATTACTACAACTGCAAGAATTTCCAGGGTGAATACCATAGTATAGATTCCGGCAGCCTGTTCATTAATTTTGTTCAGAATTTTAATGATTAAAAGATTTCCTAAATTCCACAGAAGGTCTTCGCAGGCTGTAGGAACACCTAATTTTATAGAGTGAAGATATTGCGAAATATCTGCGTGAATAATTGTTTTGAGGCCAGGGCTTGTAAAAAACTTTTTTCGTCTGCTGATTGTAATATACAAAAGGTATAGAGCACCTGCATATTCAGCAATTGTTGTTCCCAACGCAGCTCCAGCAATTTCCATTTTAGGGAAACCGAATTTACCAAATATTAAAAGATAATCAAGAATAATATTTAATCCTGAACGAATAATTCCGTAAGTTACAAGAGGCTTTGTGTAATTTGAAGTTTGAAAAACTACACTATAGGAAGCAAAAAGTCCAAGAATCAAAAAAATAGGAGCATAGATTCTTGTATATTTTACACATAAGCCCATTACATTCTCAGAAACTCCCATTAATTTAAAAACTAAAGGACTGCAGAAAGTCCAGAAAAGAAACAGAAGAACTGGAAGAATATTATGAAATTTTATCAGAGATGCAGCATAAGATTTTGCTTTGTCTATATCTTTTTCTCCGACAGACTGGCTTATAAGAATTGATGAACCCATTGAAAGAGAAAAGATAAAAGACATTGTTGTCCAGACAGGAGCAGTTGCATTTCCTACAGCGCTCATGTAAAGATTGCTCATTCGTCCAAGAAAAGCTCTGTCTATAACCATCTGAATCTGAGAAATCAGATTGCTCAGCATAATGGGAACGAATAATTTAAAAAGTTTATTTTTATATTCAGTTTTAAAAAGCATAGTGCTCTCTCATATGAAATTAAGATGTAAGGGAAAGTATATAAACTTCATGTTTACTAGTCAATTGTGTGGAACTATTCAGCAGCGGATATTTATGAGGAATTATTTTTCCGGAACTACTACTGCAACCTGAAAATCATCTTCGTAAATAACTTTGCCTGGAAGCTCTTCGGTTTCTGATTTATACAGCTTTATGCCGTATTTTTCGCACATATTTCGGTAAAACGTAAGCTGATTCCATATATCGTTTCCTTTTTCATTGTCTTTGAACCAGGTAATTGCATGGTCAGGATTTCCGTCTTTGTAGAAAGGTGGAACAGGCAGAACCTTTTCAAAATATTCACGCTGCTTCCAGTATTCGGCAGTTTCTTCTTCTGTGAGGGTTTTAGCATCTACAAGCTTACCAACTGTTGTAAAGATTCCTCTTGGCTGTTTTGTGAGCCAAGCAATGTCTGAAGTGTGTACACGAAAATATTTCATATTACAAAACCTTGTGGAATGTTTTTGCTTTAAAAGTTTCGCTGCCGTCCAGCTTGGAATATTCTGTATCCTCATAGAATTTCATTCCTAACTTTTCCATAACTCGGCGGGAACCATTGTTGCCGACTGCAAATGTTCCAGCAATTACATGAACACCGTATTTGTCCTGTGCATATTCCAGAATACGGGTAATTGCTTCCGGTGTGTAGCCGTTGTGCCAGTAATCGTAAGCAAGATTGTAGCCTACACTCCACACATCTATATCTTCATGATAATAAAGACCGCCGCTGCCAATAAGCTCTCCTGTAGACTTTAAGACAAATCCATAATCCAATTTCTTTTCATCCTCGTACAAAGTTTCCAGCCACTCGCGGCCATCTTCTGCAGATTTGTACAAAGGGTAAATCATATATTTATTTACGCGGGGGTCGCCTGTCCATTTGAAACAATCCTGAAGATCATCAATTGTGAGCGGTCGTAAAATGAGTCGTTCTGTTTCTAAAATGGGTGGTAAAATTTTTGGCATGGCATAACTCCTTATTCAGAAAGTTTATTTTATTTTTTCATATAAGACAATAAAGAGATTCTTTAATTTTTGAATATATTAAAGACTTGCTTATTTTATTTTTTGCTCTTAAAATCAAATAACGAGGTTCAAAATGCCAGTAGTGAGTGAATTTGAAGGAATTGAAATCTGTTTTTATTTTGATGATCATATGCCACCTCATTTTCATGCTAAATATGGTGACTCAGAAGCTCTTGTAGATATCAACAATTCCTGTGTATTAAAAGGAGCTTTACCTTCAAACAAATTGAAACTTGTACTTGCCTGGAGCGAACTTCATAAAGATGAACTTAAATCAAACTGGGAAAAAGCTAAGAATAAACAGCTTCCCCAGAAAATAACACCTTTGAAATAGGAGGCCAACTATGGAAGTTGTACAGGTAATTCCTCAGGATAATTATAAAGTTATTGTATACTTTGTTGATGGTGCTGTAAAAAAATATGATGTCTCTCATCTTGTTGGCGATGGTGTTTTTGAATGTTTGAAGGATATGTCTTTTTATAAAAATAACTGTACAGTGCTTAATGGAACTCTTGCCTGGACATTAGATGGTACTTACGACAAATCAAACTGTATTGATATTGACCCTTACGTTATCTATGAAAAAAGGGAAGATGTTTCTGATCCTCTTTTGGAAATTGCGTAAATTATTGTTTATCATTTTTTAGATATTACAAACTCATCCAACATTTCGATAAAATTTCTTATCATCATTTTCTTTTCAATTGGTAGATTAGAGATTTTTTCTTCCATGCTATTTAGTCTTTTATTTTTCTGATTAGATACATTATATGATGGTTTTCCGGTTACAAGGTATTCAACAGAGATATTCAAAGCTTGAGCAATTTTAACGGCAACATCAGCTGGAGGTATTGAACCTCTTGAACTTAGATAGCCTTCCAAAGTTCTTGCTGAAATTCCTGTTTTTATGGAAAGTTCTTTAACTTTAATGTCTTGAAAATCTAATTCAGAGCGTAATGTATGCTTAAAAACTGAATCCATAATCTTAAAATACTTTATTTCACGTATTTATATATAAACTTGACGACTTACAGCGTATATAATACAATAAAATACGTAATTTGTAGTTAATCATTATTAATCAACTACAATCCACGTTATTTGAACAAAACAAAAATATTTGTCATGAGGATGGAATTTCGCATCACTTATCGTTGATAAGGCAAATCTTTCGACAATTTTTGAATAAATTAAACGGGGGACTTTATGAAAAAAATAATAATTTTCTTGATGTCAATAGTTTTTTTTAATCCTTCATTTTTTGCAGCTGCACCAGAATTAAAATTTAAAATTTCAGATAATGAAGTTGAAGTTCAGAATTTTAATGAAAATAAAAAAATTTTATGTCAAGACAATGTAAGGTTTTTAAATAATACTAATTCAAAAATATCTTTTGATGTTTATGGAATGCAAGAACCAAAATCAGATAAAGTTTATCTCTGTTCTATAACTGTACAAATGGGATTCCTAATGATTCAAAAGTAACTTCAGAACATCATGATATGTATTTTTATATATCTGAATTTATAGAAGGAGAAACATCCTTAGATAAAGAATTGACAGGTTTTTGGGGAATAAATTGGAAAACTTCAAGAGGAGAGGCAAAAAAAATAATTTCAAATAAAGGTGATTATATTTTATCAGAAGAAACAGCTGATTATCTTGTTTATAAGGGAATATTTGGTGGTTCTGATGCAATAATTGCTTTATATTTTTTTGAAAATCAATTTTATCAAGGAATTGTTGATTATCCATACGAAGAAAATAGAGCATTAATAAAATATAAATCTATCAAAGACCAAATAATGAAAAAATATGGCGAACCGACAAAAGTTGTGGAAAGATTTCAAAAACCATATTACAAAGGAGATGGTTTTGAAGAACAAGCATTACAACTAAATAAAGGAATATATATGTCTTCTTGGTCTTTTGCGGATGATAATACAATTAGTATAGTTATTTCAAACAAATTAGAAACGTTACTTGTTTATGAAAGTACTGAATTATCGGAACAAAATAAAAAGATTGAAAATGAAAAAAATTTGGAAGACTTTTAATTTTATTAGGCGGGATAAACCCGCCTTTTTTATATAAAAAATGTTTGATGAAGCAGAATAACAGCATCTGTTTCATTATGTTTAAGCAAAAACATTAAATATCCAGATTTGCGTAGCTTGAATTTTCTTCAATGAAGCGGCGGCGAGGTTCAACCTCTTCACCCATACATACGGAGAAAATTTTATCTGCAGCCATCGCATCCGGGATGGTTACAACGCGCATCTTACGATGGGCTGGGTCCATTGTTGTTTCCCAAAGCTGTTTTCCGTCCATTTCACCAAGACCTTTGTAGCGCTGAACATCTGCCTTATCACGCTGGTCTCCGAGAGCCTCCAGTGCGGCATCACGCTCTGCATCGCTGTAACAATAAACCGGTTCTTTCTTTCCAAGCTGAACGCGGAAGAGTGGAGGCATGGCAAGATAAACATAACCATGCTCAATAATCTGCGGCATATAGCGGAAGAAGAAGGTCAAAAGCAATGTGCGGATATGTGAACCGTCGACATCGGCATCGGCCATGATGATGATTTTATGAT
>CAMVBP010000098.1 GCA_947165795.1 uncultured Treponema sp. | reverse complement strand
AATTTTCATTCTTGTTTCTAAATCAGGAACAACTTTGGAAACTCTTACAAACGAAAGCTTTGTAAAAGACTTTATTAAAAAGGCCGGTTGTGATGCAAGCAAGCACATGATTGCTGTAACATCTGAGACATCTCCTCTCGCTCACAACCCTGACTACATGGCTGCTTTCTATATGGATGATTATATCGGTGGCCGTTACTCTTCAACTTCTGGAGTAGGTGGAGCTGTTTTGAGCCTCGCTTTCGGACCAAAGGTATTCCAGGAATTTCTCGACGGTGCCGCAGAAGAAGATAAGCTTTCTTTGAACAAAGACATCACAAAGAACGCTGCTCTTATGGATGCCCTCATTGGTGTTTACGAGAGAAATGTTCAGGAATATCCTGCAACAGCAATTCTTCCATACAGCCAGGCACTCAGCCGCTTCCCGGCTCACCTTCAGCAGCTTGATATGGAATCTAACGGAAAGAGCGTAAACCGCGATGGTAAGCCACTTGGCTACGTAACTGGTCCTGTAATTTTTGGTGAACCGGGAACAAACGGTCAGCACTCATTCTATCAGCTTCTCCATCAGGGAACAGACATCATTCCTCTCCAGTTCATCGCATTCCGCGAGAACCAGACTGGCGAAGATGTAGTAATTGAAGATTCAACAAGCCAGGTTAAACTCTGCGCTAACGTTACAGCTCAGATTGTTGCTTTCGCCTGCGGAAAATCAGACGAGAATCCAAACAAGGCATTTGCCGGTGGACGTCCATCAAGCCTGATTTACGGCGCACAGCTTAATCCAAAGAGCCTTGGAGCTCTGCTTGCTCACTACGAAAACAAGGTTATGTTCCAGGGATTTGTATGGAATGTGAACAGTTTCGATCAGGAGGGAGTACAGCTTGGTAAGAAACTGGCTAAGACTGTTCTCTCCGGCGAAATGACAGGCGCCCTTAAATCCTTCGCTGAATTGTTGATTAAGTAATAAATCACAGAAATTTATCAATTCTTAAAATAATTACAGCCGGCAGTAACATTTTACATTTATTGCCGGCTGTAATTTAATATTTTGTAGTTTTTAAATAGTGGTAGTATAATTATAGGGTTACTAAGAGGAATTATTTGAAAACTCAAGATAAAACAAACAACAAAAAATTCAGTGCACGTTTTTACCGCATAAACCTTTCTGTTTGTGCTGTTATTATAAATGTTCTTTTTTCATTTATAATGTATAAGCTGGGGCTTCCTTTATATTTTGATACAATAGGAACGGTAATTGTTGCCGCACTGACAGGCCTTCTTTTTCCTGCAATCTGTACCTCTGTTATAACAAGTGTAATTTGTTCATTCTTTTATTGGCCCGCAATTTATCTTTCATTTATAAATGCGTTTATAGCTGTTATTACAGTATTCTTTGTAAGAAATCAGAAATTTAGGAAATTTAACAGAGCATTTTTACATGCGTTAGTAACAACATTTATTTCTGCAGCAGCAGTTTCGATTCTTCAGTATATACTCTATGGAAAAAATGATGTTTCGCTTATAGCTAAAAATGCCATGGATTTTTCTTCGGCATCAGCAACGCCCTATCTGCTTTCATTCGGTATTACAAATCTTGTTTTTTATTTTCTGGAAAAGGGTTCCATCTGTATTATTGTAATGCTTTTGCTTACATGTGTTCCAAAATCATTTTTAAGTTTATTTGATGAAACAGGAAACCGTCGTTTAATTACAGATACAGTACGTCAGTATATTAATGAAAATCACAGGAACTTAAAGCATCCGCTTCATAAAAAAATTACGCTTACTTTTATTATAAGCTCAGTAATTTTAGTATCGCTTACAGGTGCAATTTCTCTCCGTCTTTATTTTGATAATACCAAGAAGGAGAAAACCCGCAATGCAAAGAACTGTGTAAAGTTTGCCGCTGAATGTATAGATGCTTCTAAGATAGATGATTTTATAAAATATGGAATGGATGCCCCGGGTTATAAAGAAACATTAGATATTCTTTCAAAGATTCTGAATTTTAATGATGATGTTTCTTATCTGTATGTTCTTAAAATAGAAGAAAACGGCTGTCGTTTTATTCTAGATACAGATCTGGAAAATCCATATTCTCCGGGAGAGCTTGTTCCTTTTGACAATGAATTTGAAAAGTATCTTCCGCTTCTTTTTGAAGGAAAAGAAATTGATCCCGTAGAGTCAGATAATATTTTGGGCTGGCTGCTTACAGTTTATCAGCCGGTTTTAAATAGCGAAGGAAAAACAGTCTGTTACGTTGGTGCCGATGTTGCAATGAGATATGTTGCCGGTTATATGGGAAGATTTATTCTGAAAGTTCTTTTAATTATGTCAGGATTTTTTATTGTTATTATTGCCTATACAATCTGGACAATCGGAAATAACATGTCTTATCCAATCAGTGCGGTTGCTGCCTGTATTGATCATTTTTCTGATTCTTCAGAGGACCAGGAAAAGCTTGAGGATAATGTAAGGTTAATCCGTTCCCTCAATATAAAAAGCGGAGATGAAATTCAAAAGCTTTATGATGCAATCTGTCATATGACTCTTAATCAGACTGAGCAGATTCGAAATATCCGCAGGCTTTCTGATTCAACGGTAACAATGCAGGATGGTCTTATTATTACAATGGCCGACATGGTAGAAAACCGCGATTCAGATACAGGTGCCCATGTTCAAAAAACTTCGGCATATGTAAAGATAATTGTGGAAGGGTTAAAGAAAAAAGGATACTATCCGCAGAAAATTTCTCCAAAGTTTATTTCGGATGTTGTGCGTTCTGCGCCGCTTCACGATGTTGGAAAAATTAATATTTCGGATACCATTTTGAATAAACCGGGAAAGCTTACCGACGAAGAATTTGCAATTATGAAAACCCACACAACTGCCGGTAAAGAAATTCTTGAAAAAGTAATTTCGACAGTTCAGGGAGAAAGCTATCTTAAGGAAGCCCGAAACATGGCCGCATATCATCATGAACGTTGGGACGGTAAAGGTTATCCTGAAGGTTTACACGGCGAAGTAATTCCACTTTCTGCCAGAATAATGGCAGTTGCAGATGTATTTGATGCGCTTGCTTCTCCGCGAGTTTATAAGCCGGCTTTCCCGCTGGAAAAAGCGCTTGCAATTTTACAGGAAGGAAGCGGAACTCAGTTTGATCCTAAATGTGTAGAAGTTTTTATGGACTCTCTTTCAGAAGTAAAAATGGTTTTGAAAAAATATCATGGAGGAAATTTTGCAACTTAAATTTCATACCAGCCGCATTAAATATATTTTATTCATTTCTTTTTTTATTATCTTATTGCAGACTGTTTCTGCAGAAGGCGGCGGTTATGCCGTAACAAAACAGCTGCCCGACGTAGGCTATACAAGCGTAATTTATGATGCAACAAACGGACTTCCTACTTCGGATGCAAATTATATTTTAGGTTCTAAAGACGGTCATGTCTGGATTGGCGGATACAGCGGAATAATCCGTTACGACGGAAATATTTTTGAACGGCTTCCTACGGCAAACGGACTTACAAGTGCCCGCGCTTTTTTTGAAGATTCGAAACATCGTATTTGGGTTGGAACAAATGATAACGGAGTTGCAGTTCTGGATGGTCATAACATCCGCCAGTATACCTACAAAGACGGACTTCCTTCTTCTTCAATAAGAAATTTTGCAGAAGACAAAGAAGGAAATATTTATATTGCGACAACAACAGGTCTTGCCTTAGTCAGGGAAAACGGACTTTTATACAGAGTTCCTAATCCGGCAATAGATAAAGAAAGAATTTTAAAACTTGAATCAGATTCTTCCGGCAAAGTATACGGACAGACAACAAATGGAATTGTGTTTGCCGTAACTAACAAAGAAGTGTCTGAGGTTTATACAAGTGCTGAACTTGGCATGGATAAAATAACTTCAATTCTTGCCGATCCGATAAATACAGGAAAAGTTTATTTATGCTGTGAAGGCGGAACAATCTATTACGGAGATTTTGGAAAGAAAAGTTCTGAACTTCAAAAGATAGATATTTCTCCAATTAAAACTGTACAGTGGATTTCGTATGATTGTTTTAGAATCTGGATTTGTTCAAGGAATCAGATTGGTTATCTGGATAAAGACAATAAATTGAATATTGTTTCTAACCTTGCAATGAACGGTTCAATAGAAATGCTGACTTCTGATTATCAGGGAAATATTTGGGTCTGTTCGTCTACTCAGGGTGTAATGAAAATTGTCGCAAACAATTTTGTAAATATTACCAGTGAAGCTAAACTGCCCAAATCAACCGTAAATGCGACATGTCTTTATAATGATTGTTTGTATATTGGAACAGAAAACGGGTTAATAATTTTAGATAAAAATAATCAGCCTGTAAAAAATAAGCTTACAGATTTTATAGAAGATTCACGAATCAGATGTATTACAACAGATAACGATAATAATATCTGGATAGGAACTTATACAAACGGCAAAGGTCTTGTCTGCCAGTCGCCGGATGGAAAAATTACTTCCTTTACAACAAAAGACGGAATGGCCGATAACAAAATCCGCGTTGTAAAAATTGCAAAAGATAATTCAATTCTTTGCGGAACAAACGATGGCTTTTCTATAATCAAAAATCAGAAGGTTATTAAATCAATAGGAAAAAATGAAATAATTAAAAATACTGTTTTCCTTTCTGTAGAAGAATGTGAAGACGGAAAAATTTATCTTGGTACAGATGGCGACGGAATATATATAATTTCCGGTTCAGAGATTCAACGATGCGGGCGCGATGAAGGACTTACAAGCGATGTTGTAATGCGCATTAAGGAAGATAAAAAGAATAATGTAACCTGGCTTGTAACTTCGAATTCAATTCAATATATAAAAGATGGAAAAGTTAAAAAAATAGATTCTTTCCCGTACAACAATAATTATGATTTATATCTCAATAGTAATAATGAACTTTGGGTTCTTGCTTCCAGCGGAATTTATACAGTAGATGCAAAGTCGCTTCTTTCGGATGAAGTTCAGGATTACCGCTTGTACACAGTTGCCAACGGGCTTCCAAGTTCTGTTACAAGCAATTCTTACAGTGCTCTTGATGAAAATGGAAACCTGTATATTTGCTGCAGGGAAGGCGTTTCCTTAGTAAACATAAATAATTATTTTGAACCAAAGATTCAGATTAAAACAGCATTGAATTCAGTTTACTGCGGAAGTCAGAAAATCCTGCCGACCGAAAACGGTAACTATATTATTCCTGCTTCTGATGAACGTATAAAAATAACTGCATCTGTAATGGATTATTCCATGACAAATCCTCCTGTGCGTGTTTTTCTTGAAGGAGCAAAAGATGAAGGAATTACTGTAAACAGAAATGAACTTTCTTCTCTTGAATATACAAATCTTTCATACGGATATTATACTTTTCATATTCAGGTTTTAAGTCAGAGTAAAGAGGAAGTTCTTATTGATAATACTTTCTCTATTATAAAAAGATTCCGGCTTACAGAACTTATGGAATTTAAGTTCATTGTAATTTCGCTTCTTATTATTGCGGCAGGCTTTATAGTCTGGCGTGTTTTAAAATCAACAGTTATTTTGAATCAGTACAGACAGCTGCAGACGGCTAAAGAAGATGCAGAACGTGCTAATTCAACTAAATCTCGATTCCTTTCCAATATGTCTAAGGAAATCATAACGCCGTTAAATACTATAATGTGCATGGACGAAATGATTATAAGGGAAGATGCCAGAAATGTTCCTAAGAATTATTTTCTTTCCATGATCAATTATGGAATGAGTATTCATACGGCAACAGAGTCTCTGCTTACGCTTATAAATGATCTTCTGGAAATGACAAAAATTGAATCGGGAACTGTTTCGCTTTCAGAAACAGAATATGATGTTCAGGAAATTCTACGTTCAATTGTTTTCCCGATCCGTCAGAAAAGTACGGAAAAAGAACTTAAATTTGACATTTATATTGACCAGATGCTTCCGAGCCGCCTTTACGGAGACGTTGGAAAAATCAGGCAGATTTTAATGAACATTCTTTCCAATGCAGTTAAATATACAGAAGAGGGCGGCTTTGAATTATCTATTACAATGGAAAGCCGCGTAAATGATCATTGCGATTTATGTATTCGGGTAAAAGATTCCGGAAACGGAATGAAGCCTGAAGTTATGGAAACAATTTTTGATGCCTATAGTGCATTTGAAAAAGATGCAAGAGAGTTCCATCTGAAAACTGGACTTGGACTTGATATTTCAAGAAGATTTGCAGAGTTAATGGGGGGCGTTCTTGTCTGCAAAAGTGAAGTAGGAAAAGGCTCGGAATTTATTTTTACATTAAATCAGAAAATCATAAATCCTGCTCCTATAGGAGTTTTCTCAGAGCACGAAAGCATTATCACCAGAGGACCTTACATTCCTCAGTTTGTTGCGCCGGATGCAGATATTCTTGTTGCAAGCGAAGACCTTGTTAATCTTAGTCTTCTCGATAATCTTTTAAAAGCGACAAAAGTATTTATAACAAGAGCAAACAGCAGTCAGGAATTTATTGATAAAATCCGCGGTAACTCTTTTAATGTTGCATTTATTGATCAGCTGCTTTTTGAAAACAGCGAAGAAAAAATTGATGAAATGATTTCTTCAATCCGTGTAATAGATCCAAAGCTTGCAGTTTATATATTAACTGAAGGAACTTCTTTTGATGAAAAATATTACAAGGCAAAGGGCTACACCGGAATTCTTACAACTCCTGTAGATTATGAACTTTTGGAAAGAACCATTATGCGTCATCTGCCGGAAGAAATGATGATGATTCCGGATAACAATTTTGTAATAGAAGAAATCAAAGAATTTCCAAAAAATCTAAAGTGGCTTTATGATGTAGAAGGCCTTTCGGTTATGGAAGGAGTTAAAAATTCAAACGGTATAGCAACCTTCCTTTTTGGATTAAGGCTGTTCCTGGACACAATAGACGACAACGTTCAGATTGTTGATAAAGTATATAAGAGCGGTGATTTTTCTGCTTACCGCGTAAGAAACGGAATAATCAGAAATTCTGCAAAAATTATTGGCGCAACTTCTCTTTATGAATTTACTTCAAAAATGGAAGATGCCTTTAAGCATGATGATAAAATTTTTATTGCCGCAAATACAGAAAAACTTTTGAATGAATATACGGCATTTAAAGAAAAACTTGAAAAATTAAATGAAGGCGAGGTGGCAGAAAATGTTTAGCTTCATTCGAGATCATCAGATGAATATTATGCTCTGCTTATGTGCAATCTGCGCAATAATGTCGGTTATGCTTCTGCTTACAAAATTCCTTTCAAAAAAACGTAAATGGATTTTAATAGGCATGGAGATTATAGCAACGTTCCTGCTTTTCTTTGACAGGCTTGCTTACATTTATGCAG
>CAMVBP010000097.1 GCA_947165795.1 uncultured Treponema sp. | reverse complement strand
ACTGTAGGTTTTTAAAAAAGCAATATCTTCAGGAATCCACTAAATGGTTGCTGCCGAATAAATCATATCATATTTTTCTGAACCAAAATCATGAGTAATAAAATCATCATTTACGATATTAAAGTTCGGACGCGTGTTATATTTTTCCTGCATCTTTGCATAAAGGTGTTCACCAAGTTCAATTGCATGATAGTCGCAGCCTGTATCCAGAATCGGATCAGTTGCCTGCCCGGTTCCCGGCCCAATCTCAAGAACAGATTTCCCTGGTCCTATTTTTGCATAATCAATTAAAGAATCAAAAAGTTCTTTGCTGTAACGAGGACGATATTTATCAAACTCTTCCGGGATCGTATCAAATATTTTTCGAAATTCCATTTCTTCAGTTGCCATGATTGTGCTCCTTCTTTATAAATCAGTATAACCTTTAGTTCGTTATACCATCAATTCTTTTCTTGATGAAATTCCAAGTTTTTCAAAAATTGCGTTCATATGACTTTTCACTGTTTCTGTACTGATGAACAACGCCTCTGCAATCTGTGCGTTTGTATAACCTTTAGCAGCAAGACGAGCAACCTCTATCTCACGACGGGAAAGAAGTGATAAATTCAGAGATTTGCCTGCTGTTAATGTTTCTGCCTTTTCTTCTGCCTGGATATCACCTTTTACATCAGAATGCTTTTTTTCAACTATCTGATTCACAATCTGAAAAATAAACTTGTAAATTAAACCAATCATCAACGGGCGTAAACGGATAATAAGTTTTACAAGAAAGACAGAAAGCACAGATTCCACTGTATCTGTTTTTTCAAGAAAATCTGCAAGCATCATCATCTTAATTGCACTCAGCAGAATTCCCGAAACAAGGGAATTCTGCGCAAGTCCTGAAAACCATTCCTTCTTTCGTGAAGTCAGCAAAGTGAGACAAACTAAAAGCAATGTAACAAGAACAAAATCTAAAAACATAGTTTCATCCGGTTTATTCTGCAACCTTATTGATTCTTGCTTCTACAACAGTAAGAACAAGATTGAAAAGAATCGAATAAAAAATCGGAATAAGACTTACTGCAAGATTTGGATAAAGCGAGGCTGCATCTTCCAGATTGTTGAACATTCCAATCCAACCGATTATGGTCGTTGCAATTCCCGCAAACCAATTCAGAATCATTGTTGTTCTAACTGCATTCAAATAAAGATTCTTTTTTGTCACATTGATTTTTTTATTACTGAAAAGAGTTTTGAAACCAGAGCACAATTCTCCAAAATTCCCGGAAATTGCAATCAAAGGAAGAACATAAATTACGCTCGTCAATAAAGAAGGAAAATCAATCATCGGAGCAATGATAGAACGAGTGCTCCAGCAATCCCAGCTGAATCCCTTCATCAACAAAATCTGAAAAATAATAATTCCAATTACAAGTGCCAGGCCAACAACAACCTTCACGATAGAAGATAATTTTATCTTTTCAGGCTTCTCGCCATTTTCATCATCTTCTGCCATGTATAAAATAATTGCTTTTTTTGTTTTTGCTTTGAACATGTAAATAAACATTTCCAAAAGACAAAGATAAACAACAGAAAGAAAAAGCACCGCAGAATTCGGCCCCAAACTATGTATAGAATATTCTTGATCCCAGACTGTATATAAAATATAAATGAAATACATAACAGGAAAAAAAGCAGCACTGTATAAAAGAATTTTTGACGAAATAGCAAGCGAGTTTTCGGTTTCCTGAAGTTCCTTTAATTCCAAAGCAGCAAACTTTTTCTTTGAAGAAAATATCCTCAAGAATGCTTTTCCATAACCCGTAAGAAAAATCAGTATAGCAAAGGTCAGAATAACGGTCAGAAAATCATAAATATCAAGTACACCGCCAAAACTACCTCCACTCACAGCCGTAGCCAAAGCAGATGACAATAAAACAGGAATTAATCCTAAAAAGAATTCAATAATCATAATTACTCCTTGTGTAAGCTTAAGCATATTTCCGGCCGGGTTGCTTTAGAACACATCATAATTTTCGCACTAATACCATTATAAAACAAGGTTGGAAAAGTTGTAATTATGGGGGATTTTACCCTTTTACTGTCAGATACAAAACATAAGTATCTTTGAAGATAATGCAGTTTCCTTTCTTATGTCTCCAAGTTTTTTATTAAATGATATTTTTTATTCCCAGCCGGAATGTCGTTCAGTTCGCCAATGATTTTATATCCGTGCTTTTTATAGAACTCAGGAGCCTGCCAGGACATTGTATCAACATGAACAGAATGGCATCCTCGCTTTTTAGCTTCCGATTCTGCGGCTTCAAGCAGTTTTGAACCAAGCCCATGCTTACGATATTTTTCATCCACCCAAAGAATATCGATGTGACACCAGCCCCAATAGGTGCCGCCAAGGATTCCGGCAATTACATTTTTGTTTTCATCATATTCAATAATATTCAAAAGGACATGATTATCCGGGCCAACCTTCTGGTCGTTGAATTGTCTGAGCGCGTCATTTACAAAATTAATTTCTTCATCACTTGGATTAAAATTCATTTCCTATAAATCCATATTCCCGTATATTCTTTGATTACATTCAGCTGCTTTTGAATTATATCATTTTTCATTGAGTCTCCAAAGAAGGCCCCCATCGTTTTTGCAGCTTCTTCGGGATTTTTGAATTTATAATCAGTTTCAATAACGTATTCTTTGAAGCCCGCTTTAACAAGTGCCTTATAAAATTGCGCAAGCTTTTCTCCAGGCGGATTAGGAGCGTCTACATTTGTTCCCAATGTTTCAATGAAGATAACTTCCTTAGCCCGCTTTGTAGTTTCGCTGATAAGTGTCTGAATTGTCTGATTTCTGTTTTCATCATCCTGAACAACAAGGTGCCCAAAGCTCCAGCCTTCAATAATTATGTCAAAGCTCTTTTCAATCGAATTGATTTTACTGTTATCAAGAATTGAATATTCAATTTTATCTGCCCACTTTGCCAAGTTGACTTTTGCTTTATCAATCATGTGCTCGGAATTATCATACGCATAAAGCTTCTGTGCCTTGTCGATATAGTTCCTTGTAACGCGACCGGTCCCAATTCCAAATTCGCCGACAACTTTATTTTCCCATTGGATATTGTCGCGCAGGAACTTATAAAGATTGTTATTATAATCTTCGTGATTTACCAGTTCATCATATAAGTCTGAAAAATTTTGATATACATCGAACATTTTTGACATAGATACTCCTGTTAATTATATTCCCTTATATGCTCATTTTTTCTAAGGTCAAAATAGCCATCCAGTTTTTTTGCGGTGGCTTCCTGATATTTTTTATCGTTTTCTAAATCCTGAACTGTATAGAATTTGTAGCTTTTATCTGTAACATTTGATAATTCAACTTTATAATAATTTGAATCGACCTTCTTTGAAAACGGATAATATTTTGAAATGTGCACGGCAAAGAAATATTGATTTCCGTCGATTAAATATATATAAAAAATTGGTCGTCCGCTTGGTACATACTGAGGATCAAACAATTGATCAATTTGACGGCCAAGGCCTTTCTCCAATTCTGCAAAGAATTCTTTTGGAGAAATCTGTTTGTGCTTATTTGGATTTGTATCCGTACAATATTTTTTTTGATTATCATTATATACAAAAGCGTAAACCTGCTGATCTTCTCCTTCGAAAGGATATTTTCCAACCTTCTGTTTATATTCTTCAATTAGTTTTCCGTAATAAACCAGATGCTGAAGGCGGACAATGTCGCAGTCATCCTGATATGCCTGTTCTGTTTTATCCAAGGCGGGAGATGCATTTCTTAAGTAATCGATTTCTTCTGCAGAAATTTCCGGGCTTGAAATTATACCGTTTATGTACGGCAAAATTGATTCTGAATTTTTATTGTTCAGCCCAACCACAAGTTCCATTTGACTTAATCGGGTAGGCCATAAAAGCAGAATTTCTTTTCCTTTCTGATATGTATTTTCTGCATTGTTGGAAAGAATCTCAATTCCAGTTCCGTCAAATTTCATATTGATTTTATTATCCTCAACTTTTATAGAAACCTTTCTCTTTAAAGTCTTTGAGAATAAATCTTCGATTGTTTCAAAACTTGCATCTTCATATGTAATTAAATCAAGATTGATTTTTGCATAATCGCCTTCGTTCGAAATTGATTCTTCTGCTGAATTAAAATGCTTATATGAATATTTAGTTTGCGCGTATTCTGCCTTTTTGATAGTTTCAACTAACAAATTTGTATCTTCAGATATTTTTTTATGTTTTTTGTCATACAGAACATCATATTCAATTACATTTGCATAATTGTCAGGAAAATAATAAGCGATAAAAATTTCCTTAGCCTCGAATCCTTTTAAATCCGCAAATACATTAATTGCCAGCAAAGATAATAAAAAACTAAAAATTACTTTCTTCATTTCTTCTCCTTAAAACTCCACGTTAGCGGCGCAACATATGCAATTTTATAATTAAGCCTTGTACATATAAAGGACTTCATCTTCAACAGTTTTGCCCATTACTGTTTTGGTGAACGATTTAACATATGTCATGCCGTTTCGTTCTGCTACATGACGCGACGGGAGATTGTCAGATTTCATGTAGGAAATTATCTGTTTGATTCCTTTGCTTTTTGCGAACTCCAGGCAGGCACGTGCGGCTTCTGTTGCGTAGCCTTTACCGCGGTATTCTTTTCTAAGATGATAGCCAATCTCGTGGAATAAATCTTCTTCAACCTGCTGCATTGTTATTCCGCAGTCGCCGATAAATTCGTCTGAAACTTTTTCAATTACAGCCCAAAGCCCGAAGCCATATTTTTTATAATTATTGATGTTCCATGTTATCCAGTTTTCAACTTCTTCTTTTGAAAATGGGTGAGGGTAAAATTTCATTGATTCCGGATCTGAAAGTACAAGAGAAAGCTTTTCTGTATCGTCCAGAGTAAGTTCGCGTAATTTCAGCCGTTCTGTTTCTATTATGTATTTCATAATTTAATTCCTTAAAATCCGCCGCTTCATTTATCAATTAATCGGTTCAAAATAATCTTCCCGTTGACTGAACCAGGACAAATTTAAATTACTTAATTTTTCTGCATCTACTTTTTTTAATGGATATACAAATTCTTTTACAATTATTTCTTTATCATTAATCGTGTATTCATAAATAATAAGATCAATATCACAATATTCATCATAATGATTTAAGTAATATATTCCGGTTGCGATAATTTTTTTATCCGTAAGCCAGCAAAATGAATTTATTCCTCCTGAACTTCCAAAGAAATCGAGGAATAAAAGATTTTCATTTCTGTCAAAAATTCCAAAAACTGAATCCACATCAGGCAAAGGTGTATACTTTCCGTTTTCCTGTTTTAGTAAAGAACAGGAAATATCAAGGTAAGCAAATTTATCGCCGTAATAATTCCATTTTTTTAGTACAGGATATAATTTGTTTTTAAATGATGATTTTTCTTTTTCACGCTCTATTGTTCGTTGTCTGTCAAATTGGAAATTTTCAATTTGAATCTGCGGGTCAATTTTTTGTACTTCGAAAATCCACCATTTTAATTCCGGAGGAAAAGAAAAATCCCCTGCAAAAATATACAGCTGAGAAAACAATAAAATTAAAAATATAAATACTCTTTTCACTTTTATGCCTAATTAATTACGTCAACAATATCGTTTTGTGATATTCGAATGCTTTTTATTTCTTTTAGTACAGACTCCATTTTATTTCCCATAAAGAAATAGTACACATTCATATTATTATTCTCCCTAAATATTGTAAACCCTTCTTCAAATTCTGCATCAACTTTTGATATTGTTAAAATTGAATT
Organism: uncultured Treponema sp.; assembly: GCA_947165795.1. The sequence continues at coordinate 1,595 of CAMVBP010000097.1, read as the reverse complement.
CCGTTTTGATTTGACTGAAGTGTTAGTTGTAATTAACAGTTCTGTATCTGAATCTAAAGAACCGATTGAATAAACTTCATTATTTCGTGATTCATATAATTCAATATCATATTTATTAGTTGCAGGATTTTTGTTTACTTCCCATTTGAGTTTTATTGTATAAAGATTTTGAATTTCTGAATTTATATTTTCGTCCGTATTAAAAATCCATTTTATTTTCTGAGATTTTTGATTTGGATTTTCAGTTATTTTTTCATGAACTGCATCATTGATAAAATAATATTCTTCAATGAATTGCATTTCCCGGTTGTAATCTGGAGCATATGCTCTCCAGTAGGCTTTTGAATATTTACATATTTTATTCAGTTCATCTCTGTAAACACAGATTTCATAACCGGACGAGTCGTAGATCTTATCAAATTTTTCAATTTTTGAATTACTATTAATTTGTTTTTCCAACTGAAGAATTGCTTGAAAGTCGGGATGATTTTCCGGATTAGAAATTTCATTTTTTGGGGATTTCTGTCCAAAAAAATTAATCTGAAAAGCAATTAAAAAAATAATTAATAAAATGCTTTTTTTCATTTTTTCTCCTAAACCTCCGCGGTAGCGGTCGCACAGGGATGTGCGATATTGCAGCTTTTGCCAACGGCAAAACTGCAGATGAAAAAAATACACGGAGGTATTTTTTTCATACATCTCCTTAAGAATTTATTTATCCCAAAGCATGTGATTTACTTCCAGTGCAGTTACCGCCGTATCGCTGTATTTTGAACCTTTATAAACTTCTTTAATAGTAATTTTTACATGAGTACGGCTGTCTTTTACCATTGGAATAAAAAACTCTGTAAATTCAACTGCATCTTCAAAATGAATTTCAGTTTTATAACCTTTATCTGTTTCTACAATTGCTGTCTTTATCCTGTTATTTTCCTTGAACAAATTTGGAAGAAGCGGATTTACATATCCATTCAAAATCCTGATTTCATATCTTGTAAAACGGTAATCGTTATTCGGAGACAAATCAAATTCAAAATATTCACCGATTCCATCATCTGCTTTTCCTTCTACCCAAGGAATATTATCTTTTACCCAGTAATCTGGAATTTGACGCATATATTCGTCTGCGGAATTTGTCTTTTTTTCATAAACCGACAGCATTCCGTCCGCAGAATATGTATGATATTTATCCTTTAATGTAGAAGAGGCCTTTAAATTTTTTACCATATATCCATTAAAATTTTCGGGAGTTTCGGGTTTCTTTACATATACACTTTCAGATAACGATTTATCATTTTTAAGGCTGTCTGCGGTAAAACCAAACGCTAAATATAATCTTCCTCCGTCAATAATCTGAATTTTCTTGTCTTCAAAATCAATTCGTTTCCAGCCGTCTTTTTCGTAAACTCTATACACATCTATAATTCTCTGAGGCTGTTTGCTTTCTGTATATTTTAAATCAAAAGTATCGAGTAAAACACTTTTTGGATTATCAGACAAAATTGCATAGCCCTTATGCTGTGTTTCAGTTTCTATGGATTTAGTTTCTTTTGCAAAAGCAGAAATTTCAAAAGTTCCAACAGGAGTCATTCTTT
>CAMVBP010000096.1 GCA_947165795.1 uncultured Treponema sp. | reverse complement strand
CCGCTTTTTTCTTGATGTTACTATTAACGAAGTTTATGAACTTTTTAATGGAGACCTTAAACGCTACCCGGGAAACTTTACGCATTACGAAAAAGTTCGCGAGGTTGAACTCAAAACCTTAATTGCAGCTTACGAACAGCAGCAGGAAGAAATCAACAAACTCGAAGACTTCATCCGCCGCTTTGGTTATAAGGCAACAAAAGCAGCACAGGCTCAGGAATATCAGAAAAAACTCGAGAAAATGGAACGTATAGAAATTCCTGAATCTCTAAAGAAAATTCATTTCAGTTTTCCGCCGGCTCCTCACAGCGGACATCTTGTTTATAGAATGAACAATGTATGCAAGTCTTACGACGGCAAACATAAAATCCTGGATAATTTTGAACTCACTTTGGAAAACGGAGAAAGACTTGTAGTTGCAGGAAGAAACGGTGCCGGAAAGTCTACCCTTCTTAGAATTATTGCTGAAGAAGACAAATCATTTACCGGAGAACTAATTCCCGGTGCAGGTGTAAAAATCGGTTACTTTTCTCAGGATAATGCAGAAACAATAAAAGGAAAAGAAACTATTTTAGATTATCTGGAAGAACGCGCTCCTCTGGAACTCATTCCAAAACTCCGCGACATGCTTGGAGCATTTCTTTTCCGCGGTGATGATGTTTATAAATCCCTTGACGTCCTCTCAGGTGGAGAAAAATCACGAATTGCACTTTTGCAGTTATTGCTCAGTCCTGTTAATCTTCTTGTACTCGATGAACCTACAAACCATCTGGACATTCATTCAAAGGATGTTCTTCTTACCGCACTCCGCGATTTTGGCGGAACTGTAATTTTTGTAAGCCACGACCGTGGATTTATTGAACAGCTTGCAACCCGCGTTCTGGAACTCAAACCAGGCCAGTTCAAATATTATCCCGGTAATTATGAATACTATATGGAACAGGTTGCAAAGCAAGAAGCGCAGAAAGAAAACTCACAAGCTGAAAATCTTCGCACAGATAATAAATCTTCATCCTCTTCAAATGTGGACAACAGTAAATCAAATAATTCCGGCAATTCAACTTCACCGGCCGAACAGTCTTCTACTGCACCGCTTTCCTGGGAAGAACAAAAAGCCCAGACTGCAGCACGACGCAAACTGGAAAAAGAAGTTCAACGTCTGGAAGAAAAAATTACAGAACTCGAAGCCAAAAAAGCTGAACTTGAAGCAAAACTTGCAGATCCTGCAGTATATTCAAACGGCGAAAAAGCAAAAGCCGTACAGCGTGAATTAAATGACCTGGATTCACAAATAGAAGAAACCACAACTGCATGGGAAGAAGCAGCAGAAAAGCTTGGATAATTTCCCTATAAAAATGTATTGTATTTTTACTATACATAGACTATAATCTTGTATAGTGTGTAAAACCTATATTGCAATTGATTTAAAATCTTTTTACGCCTCAGTTGAATGCCGCGAACGGAATCTGGATCCGCTGACTACAAAGCTTGTTGTTGCAGATGCAAGCCGGACCAGCAAAACAATATGCCTTGCAGTCACGCCTGCACTAAAGGCTTACGGACTTTCGGGCCGCAGCCGCCTTTTTGAAGTTGAAGCAAAGGCCCGCGAAATAAAACGACAGACAGGAAAAGAACTTGAATACATTACGGCAGTTCCCCGAATGTCGCTTTACATACAATACTCGGCAAAAATATACAGCGTATACCTGCGCTATTTTGCACCGGAAGACATTCATGTTTATTCAATCGATGAAGTATTTATTGATGCAACTAGTTATCTTCCTTTTTATAAAACAACTGCACGAAAGCTTACAGAAAAAGTAATCGGCGATATTTTACAGGAAACAGGAATTACGGCAACCGCAGGAATTGCACCGAATCTTTATCTGTGCAAAATTGCAATGGACATCTGGGCTAAGCATAGTCCTGCAGATTCAAATGGAGTTCGTATAGCAGAACTGGATGAATTATCCTATCGACGCGAGCTTTGGAATCACAGGCCTATAACTGATTTCTGGCGCGTTGGCTGGGGGACGGCACGCAGGCTTGAAAAACGATTTATTTTTACTATGGGAGATATTGCGCGCGCATCTCTTGACCGCCCGGAAGTCCTTTACAAGGATTTTGGAATAGATGCCGAAATTCTTATAGATCATTCCTGGGGCCGCGAAAGTGTTGGAATGAAAGAAATCAAAAACTACCGTTCTGCTGCAAAAAGCCTTGGAAGCGGACAGGTTCTTTCCTGTGCCTATAATTATGAAAAAGCTCTTATTATCGTACGAGAAATGGCGGAAGCGCTTGCCCTTGATTTGTATAAAAAAAAGCTTGTCTGTTCTTCCATAACACTTCATATTGGCTATGATATTAAAACTATTGAACTGCCGGAATTTTATGGAGAACTTGTAAAAGACTGCTACGGGCGCTATATGCCAAAACCTGCGCATGGAACTACAGGTTTTAATTTATATAACGGAGAGACAAATTCTTCAGCTAAAATTCTAAATGCCGCAATTTTACTTTTTGAAAAAATAGTAAATCACAATTATCTTATCCGCCGCGTTTATATTACGGCAAATAACACAAAACCATTAAGCGAACTTCAGCCAATACTTTTTCCGGATGAATTTGTTTCAAAAAAAGAAAACAGCCTGCAAAATACACGCCTTCAAATAATAAACAGGTTTGGTAAAAATGCACTTCTAAAAGGTATGGATTTTGAAGAAGGAGCGACTGCAAGAGAACGCAATGCACAGATTGGAGGACACAAACTATGAAATACGACAATATAATAAATACAGTCTGGAACGAAGATTCACTCAAAAACAGAATGAACCTTAATCAGCGTGCAAAGATATTTCTTCCATTTGCTGCCCTTACCGGTTACGAGGATGAACTTGCAAAAACGCTCGCAAAAGAAATAGAAGCTATGAAGCAAAAAACAGGCAGCATAAAATTTTATGAAGATGAAAATATTACAGATTCTCTTTTACCGGTTACTGATTTTCCTGCTTAAGGTAATCAATTGCATAATCAAGTATAACATCGCCGGTTTCAAAGCTTGCATATAATTCCTGAACAAAATCATAAGTAAGCGGAATCTGAATATCAAGCGGAATTGTACATTCACGAGTTTCGTCCGTATCAATATAACGGTCGCCGTTAAGTTCATAAAGCCAGTTTACAGGATAAACTATTCCGCATATTGCATTGCTCATAATACTAAAGCCTCCCGTTTCCTGGCAGGAACAGTTAGTTGGAGCAACACCCATTACCTTCACGTTTGGACAATGAGAAAGTACCCTTACAAAAGAATCACCGGCACTTACGCAGTAAGGATCAACTAACAAAAGAACTTCAATGTCGCTAAAGGTTCCTTCGCCATTAACATATATAGTCTGGAGCATACGTTTTTTACCCCCGACCTCTGTTCCGCGCATTGCCATAGGATAATCTTCGTTAGAAAAAAGACCTGCGGTTTCTACGCCCAAAGCCCAGTAACCTCCTGTATTTCCCCTGACATCAATAATAAGTTTTTTCATTCCCTCCTCTCTCAGGGCATTCAGTTCCTTAACAAGCTTTTTTTTATATCGCGGCTGATGATTTGTAAAATACGAAAGAACATCAAAAAAGAGATTACTAGTTTCTCCATAGCGGACCATATATGCAGTATCATCATTTATCATTTTGGCCTCAAAATTTTTCAATTCAGGATGTGCATTATATCTGTGGAAAAATAAAAGACAGAAGGTTGCTTCAAATCTATTAAGTCCGCTTCCAATTGCTTCAAGTTCAATCTGACGCTCATTTCCATTTTCATCTATAAAACCTACAAGTGCATGAGGTCTCTGTGAATCTTCCGTTATAGAAGCATTTTCAATAATATCGCCGGCAATTCCTTCCGGACCTTCAGTTCTCATTCCTTTTGTTGCAAGCATAATCGAACGAAGCATATCTTCTGTAGCCTTTACCGGAAGCTGAGTTCCCATCTGAATAAACTCTGTCTGAGCCACAGCCTTATCAATCTGCACTCCGTTCCAGCTTGTAATTACAGTTTTATTTCTGATTCCCTGCTTCCAGGCCTCACTATTTTCCTCAACATTTACGGCAAAAACCTTTCCTTCTAAATTCAGCATGCTTAAGCCGTAATCATGACCGGCTAAAAGCGTAATTCCGCGAAACCAGTCATCATCATTATATATTCTTGCAGCAACATGTCCGTCATAAAAATTATAACAGAAGGCAATTGTAGCCGCACATAAAAGACCTTTATCATTTGTATCCTGAGCTTTCTGAACAGCCGGTAAAAATTCATCCCGCAAGGCCGGAATATCTATTTTTTTCCAGTCCTTAAGTGAATAATATTTTTCCATGTCTTTTGTAGAAGAAATAAAAGAATCTACAAAGCTTTCCCGGGAATGATTCCTCATTGCAGATTCCCAGACCATTGGCATAACAAGTGTGTGAATATTTGCAAGAATACAAAAAACTGTAATCAGCGGAAGAAAAATTTTATGTACACGGCGAAATAAAGAAGTAAGAGTTAGCAGTGCAAAAATAAGAGCCGCCAGATAATAAAGTCCATAATAATAACGAGTGAACTCAAAATTACCCTTTACCTTAAATAATAAAAAATGAATTAAGCAGACAGCCAAAGGAAGAAAACACAATATCCGCCATATTTTTACGGAAAGGAATTTTCCCGCAGCACATTTTTTATATGAAATGCACATTCCAATGTAAATAAACGATGAAAGAATTACAAAGATCCAGATAAATGGCGAATTAGAAAAAATTCTGTTGATGAGAAGCATTTTCTCTCCTTTATACCCTCCGCGGCAACAGGTAACTCCGTGGCGGCGATGCGGCATACTATTTTTTAATAAAATTTTTATTAATTTCTGCGCGACTTGAGCAGATATTTTTTTTTATTTATAATTTCCAGCCAGGAGCGCAAAAATGGCATCACTTCTTTTAGCTGTAATTTATTTAATTTTTATTAGTTTAGGTCTTCCAGACTCCCTTTTAGGTTCAGGATGGCCTGTAATGCATAAAGTATTTAATGTTCCTTCATCATATGCAGGCTTTGTTTACATGTCAATTGCTTTTATGACAATCATCTCTGCATTATTAAGTCCTAAACTAATCAAAAGGTTACACACAAAATGGATTATAATAGGCTCAATTTTTTTAACAGTATTAGGATTGCTCGGCTTTTCTTTCTGCTCCCAATATTACATGCTGTTTTTATTTGCCGTACCCTACGGGCTTGGTGCAGGTGCAATCGACGCTTCAATTAATCATTATGTAGCAAATAACTATTCAGGTTCCGTTATGAATTTTCTTCACTGCTTTTACGGGGTTGGTGCAGTAATAAGTCCAAATATTATGGCAATCGCATTAAAATATGCACATTGGAACGAAGGCTACAGATGGACATCTTTTGTTCAGATTGGAATTCTTTTTATATGTTTACTTTCGCTTCCTCTCTGGAAAAAAACTTCAAAAGCTGCTTCAATCGATGAAGAAAACAAGGAACTTGCAGGAATACGCGAAACAATAAAAAGGCCGGGCGTAATTTTTACTTTAATTGCTTTCTTTGCTTATTGTTCCGGCGAAGCTACCTGTTTTTTGTGGACTTCAAGCTATTTTGCAGGAACAAAAACAGGAATGAGCAAGGAGCTCATTGCTTCTTTTGGTTCCCTGATTTTTGGCGGACTCATGCTCGGCCGAATTATTTCCGGTTCTGTTTCTAACAAACTCGGAGACAGACTTTTAATTCGTGCAGGAATTATTATAGAACTAATTGGAATTACTCTCGTTGCGCTTCCCTTCCCGGGCTACATTATAGATGCCATCGGATTTTTAATTATTGGAACAGGAATGGGGCCAGTTTATCCTGCCATTCAGCATATGGCTCCTGTAAACTTTGGAAAAAAATACAGCGCATCTGCAATCGGTCTGCAGATGGCTTCGGCATACACAGGAACCACATTTATGCCTATGGTTTTCGGACAACTGCAGGAACATTTGGGAATTGCAATCATGCCGTTTTATGTTTTACTGTTTGCAATAATAAATATAACTTTTCTTGAAGTCACCTATAAAATTATAAAAAAATAATTTTGACCAGGATTTACATTCTGCAAAAAAGGGCTCCAGGAAATAAACCTGGAGCCTTTTTTATAGGAGTATTTTTTTAGTTCTTGGACGGTTTGTTATAAAGTATATTGCTGCAAATCCGTTTTCCAAATCTGCAATAATATCATCAATGTGCTCAGTACCAATCGAAAGACGAATTGTGTTCTGAGCAATTCCCTGATCTGCGAGTTCTTCGTCGTTGAGCTGAGAGTGAGTTGTAGATGCCGGATGAATTACAAGTGACTTCACATCAGCAACATTTGCAAGCAGACTGAAAATCTTAAGATTGTCGATAAACTTCCATGCTTCTTCACGGCCACCCTTAATGTTGAAAGTGAAAATTGAAGCACCGCCATTAGGGAAGTATTTCTGATAGAGGGCATGATCCGGATGATCAGCCAGTGAAGGATGATTTACCTTTTCAACCTTCGGATGCTTACTCAAAAACTCAACAACCTTTTTTGTGTTTTCTGCGTGGCGGTCAAGACGGAGGCTCAAAGTTTCAACGCCCTGCAAAAGAAGGAATGCATTGAACGGGCTGATTGTAGCACCAGTGTCGCGGAGCAAAATTGCGCGGATGTAAGTTACAAAGGCAGCAGGTCCAACAGCATCGTAGAATGAAACTCCGTGGTAGCTTGGGTTAGGAGCAGCAATCTGTGGATAGTTGCCGCTTGCCTTCCAGTTGAACTTTCCGCTTTCTACGATAATACCGCCAAGAGTTGTTCCGTGTCCACCAAGGAACTTTGTAGCAGAGTGAACAACGATATCTGCTCCGTGCTCAAACGGACGGATAAGATAAGGTGTACCGAATGTATTATCAACTACAACAGGAAGTCCGTGCTTGTGAGCAATTGCTGCAATTGCGTCGAGATCTGGAATATCGCTGTTAGGATTGCCTAATGTTTCAAGATAGATTGCACGTGTATTTTCTTTAATTGCGCCTTCAAGTTCTGAAAGGTTATGAGCATCCACGAAAGTTGTTGAAATGCCGTACTGCGGAAGTGTGTGAGCGAGAAGGTTGTAGCTTCCGCCGTAAATTGTTTTCTGTGCAACAATGTGTCCTCCGTTTGCAGCAAGTGCTTCAATTGTGTAAGTAATAGCGGCTGCACCGGAAGCAAGAGCGAGAGCTGCTGAACCGCCTTCGAGCGCTGCAACGCGTTTTTCCAGAACGTCCTGAGTTGAGTTTGTAAGACGTCCGTAAATGTTTCCTGCATCTGCAAGACCAAAGCGGTCTGCAGCGTGCTTTGAATTATGGAATACATAAGATGTTGTCTGATAAATTGGTACTGCGCGTGCATCTGTTGCAGGATCTGCACTTTCCTGTCCAACGTGTA
>CAMVBP010000095.1 GCA_947165795.1 uncultured Treponema sp. | reverse complement strand
GAAACATCTGAATATGCACGGGAAAAAACTCAGGCATATAAAACAGGATGAAATTTTTCAACCTTAGAAATTATTTTAAAATATTCACTTATAACGTTTGCCATATAAGCACCGCCGCGAAGTGAACAGTAAATAACATCAGGAATAAATCCGTCTTTATAAATTTTATGAGCGAGCTTTAAAGCATCATTTCTAACAGTCTCATAAGGCAAAAACTCTTTAATCATTCTTCCTCCAAAACTCCGCGTTAGCGGGCGCGCATGGATGCGCGATATCGCAGATTTTGACAACGACAAAATCTGCATTTCACTTTGCATACCATTAACTATAACACACAAAGGCTATTTTTGCACTAGGCGAAGTTTTTCTTCTATGATTGACTGGCTTTCAATTAAATCAGACTCGAGCTTTACGGAAAGCTTTTCGTCTATGCAGTCAATTTTTACTTTATTATACTGCTTGTACGGCTTGGAAAGAATTTCCATTGAAAGCGGATCTTCAACCTCTTTTCTGAGAAGCCTTTTCATTGGTCGTGCTCCCATAGCAGGATTGTATCCGTTCTTTACAAGGTAATCGTGAGCCGGCTGTGTCAATTCAATTTTTAAGCCTTTCTGTTCTACGCGTTCAGAAAGTTCATTCATCTGAATATCAAGTATTTTAGAAACTTCTTCCTTAGAAAGTGCATCAAAAACAATAACATCATCAATTCGGTTCATTAATTCCGGACTAAGGAATTTTTTGAGTTCATTCATTGCATCGCTTTTGATTTCTTCATACGACAATAGCCCTTCTCTATTTCCAAAGCCTACGCGGCCTTCGCTGGTAATCTGTCTTGCTCCCGCATTACTTGTCATAATAATTACAGTGTTGCGGAAATTTACTGTATGTCCAAGATTATCAGAAAGCTCGCCTTCTTCAAGAAGCTGGAGAAGAAGATTAAAAATATCTGGATGCGCTTTTTCAATTTCATCTAAGAGAACTACAGAATATGGATGACGTCGAACTTTTTCTGTAAGTACACCGCCGTCTTCGTAACCGATGTATCCCGGAGGAGCTCCGACTAAGCGGCTGGCTGTATGTTTTTCCATAAAGTCAGACATGTCTATTCTGATTAATGATTCTTCTGTTCCAAAAAGATATTTAGCAAGTGCCTTTGCAAGCTGTGTTTTTCCTACGCCGGTTGGACCAAGGAAAATAAATGAACCGACAGGATGCTGCGGAGATGCTATTCCTGCTCTTGCACGTCTTATAGCACATGAAATTATACTTACGGCATTTTCCTGACCGATTACAGTTGAATGCAGCTCTTTTTCCATATTCACAATTCTTTCATTTTCCGAAGAAGAAAGCTTATGAACTGGAATTCCTGTCATTTCGCTGATTACATCTTCAACATCGCTTACAGTAACTTTTTTTGCCTTTGAATTAATATTATCCTGCCAGTAGTTTCTGTAAACCTCGAGGGTGTGCTTTAATTCAACAACCTTATCGCGAACATACGCTGCTTTTTCGTAATCCTGTTTAGAAACGAGTTTCTTTTTTTCTTCAATTAATTTTGTAATGTCGCTTTCAAGATCTGTTAATTCAGTAGGACGAATTTCTTCCAGAATCTTTTTAGCGGCTCCGGTTTCGTCAAGAATATCAATTGCTTTATCCGGCAATACTTTTTCCGGCACATAGCGTCGCGAAAGTTTTACAATTGCAGGAATTACATCATCTTCATAAATTACATGATGGAAGTTTTCGTATTTTTCTTTAATGCCTTCAAGAATAAGCTCTGTTTCCTTATCATCCGGTTCTTCAACTTTAACAACCTGGAAACGTCTTTCAAGGGCAAGGTCTTTTTCGATATGCTTTGTATATTCTTTGGTAGTTGTTGCACCGATTATCTGAATTTCTCCGCGCGAAAGTGCAGGCTTCATAATATTTGAAGCATCCATTGTTCCTTCCGGACCACCGGCACCAATTATTGTATGAAGCTCATCAATAAAAAGAATGATATCAGGATTTTCCTGAAGCTCCTTCATCATTTTTTTCATGCGCTCTTCAAATTCACCACGATATTTTGTACCTGCAACCATTGCTGCAAGATCAAGAGAAAGTATGCGTTTATTTAAAAGTCCTATAGGAACATTTCCACCGGCAATATGCTGGGCAAGTCCTTCTACAATTGCAGTTTTTCCAACTCCAGGTTCACCGGTCAAAACAGGATTATTCTTTGTTCTGCGCGAAAGAATCTGAATAACTCTTTTAATTTCCTTATCGCGGCCAACTACAGGATCGCCTTTATTTTCTTTTGCAATCTTTGTTAAATCCCGGCTGTATTCTTCAAGGAAAGACTTTGGTTTTCCTTCGTCTGATTTATCTTCCTTTTTCTTCTTTTTATCTTTTTCCTGATCAAATACTCCGAATAAACCGCCGCCTTCACCGTCATTTAAAAGACTGCGGAATATTGAATCGGCTATTGATTCAGCTGCAGTCTGATGAATTGAAGAATAACCTTCATTCTGGAGTTCCATTACAGTAAGTCTTAAGTCTTCAATATTAAAATTCTGTCCTTCAAAAAAATGTGCAGTAATTCCAGATTCTTCACGAACGGCTGCAAGTAAAAGATGTTCTGTTCCAATATAATTATTATGCAGCGCAGAAGATTCAATGTCGGCAATATCTATTAAAAACTGGAATCTGCGGCTTTTTGGAATATCCTGAAGAGTCGGAGAAACAGGATCTTTTTCAAAATGCTCAAGAAGCATTTCCCTTAAAACATCCGGATTCAAATTCAATTTAAGTATTGCAGAATATCCGATGCAGGCCTTGTTGTTTAATATAGCCAGTACAACATGTTCTGGTAAAATCTGTGGGCTTCCAAGTTTTCTTGCTTCATCCTGTGCAAATATATGAAGCACACGTTTTGCCTTAGGAGACAGGGTTTTCATTCTCAATTTCCTCAAAAGACTGCTGTAATAATATTGCCCGTAATCTTTGAATTTTTAATGCAGTGCTATGCTGAATATCTGCCTCAAAACTTATTTCCTGTTCTTCGGTCATAATTTTGAGATATGTATCTTTTGTCCTATGAAAAAGGGAATTTAACGATGAATCTGAAATACCTTTTATAAGTTTATGCGAAAGTCCCCACTTTACGGCACAAACGGCATTTACAGCGTCTTCATAGGTCAGTAACATTGAATACATAGCTTTAGCATAGTTCTGCTTAAAAAGATTCAACACTACGGTAGAATTATTATCGGCAAATTTGGCCCGAATCTTGCGTTCTGTGTTTAAAATATTTTGAACCGCACCAAGAATATTTGCCATCTGGTCAAATTCCGTGCCGCTGAACGAAAAACTCGTATATAATTCAAATATTGTGTTATAAAATGCGGCCGGAATGCCTTCTACAGGCTTAAAAACAGGTCTAAGGCAGAATTTTCCATTCTGAACTAACGCAATTACATCTTCAAAATGGCCTGAAAGAATAATTGCAGGTATAAAAAGTCTGAACGAAATTTTTAATCCCGAACCGCAGTCCTTTATATTGGAAGTAAGGTATCCGAATTCCACGTTTGCAGCAAACTGCAGCTTTTTCTGAAGCAGAGAGTCGAAATTATATATTTTTTGAATGATATTTTCGCATTCTTTACCTTCTGAAAAAATACTTAACCTTATATGATCGCGGTTATTTACAAGGCAGGAAAAACTGTCATCTGCTTCGCTTATATAAATTGAAGAAAAATCTTCATCATTAATAAACCCGTTCATTTTAAGGATTTCAATGCTTCTTTCATTCAGCTGCTCTTTTTTAAGGCCAGTTATATTTCCAGTTTCATTTAAAGCATCGTAAACAAGAGAATCTATTCTTTCTTTTTCTTCTGAACTCAAAAACTGAGGAAATTTAAAATCAGCAAGGTTGCGGATTAATCTTACACGACAGGATAATACTACATCATCATCTTTGCCGGGATTATAAATCCACGAAGATTCCTTACCCTTCTGTGTAGTTTTTTCTTCCATTTTCCAATGCCTGCAGATAATCCCTGTACAAAGCTGCCTTTTCAAATTCTTCATTATTTACAGCATCTTCGAGTTTCTGCTGTAAAACCATCTTATCTACCAAAATAGAACGATAACCGGAAATATGAAGCGGCAAAGTTCCCTTGTATTTGCTTTTTACGCCAAGCCCTTCCAAAACCTCTCTGAATTCATCTTTAAATTCATAATAGCATTCTGCACAACCGATTTTTTGAGTCTCAACAATTTTTTCGTAAGTACAGCCGCAGCCTTTACAAATTTTCATCAGTTTTTCCTTAAGATATCAAGAGGTTTTTCTTTTCCTGCTTTTGAACAGGGAATGAACGTTACTATTATACACAATAATAACGTTAAAAGGCAGATGGCAAGTATCTGTCCGAATGAAATTTCCACTGAAATTTTAGCCAGATAATAAGCAGGATCCATTAACCGGACCTCGCCTTTATGAGCAAGTTTTGTGAATAAATTAACAAATTTTTCTATTCCGCGGACAATATAATTTGCACTGTAGCTTATTCCAAGCGCAACAGGAATTCCACATAAAAGTCCGCCCGTACAGCAGGCAAGTCCTGCAAGCTGAAAAGAAAAAGTTATTCCTCTTGGCGTTGCTCCAAGACTTTTTAAGATTGCAATTTCTTTTTTTCGTTCCATAACAAGCATGATAATTGCAGAAGAAATATTTACGGAAGCAACAAGTACAATCATCATCATTACAAAGACAAGCATAACCTTTGTTGAAGAAAAATTTTCAAACTCCGCAGTATGAATCTGATCCCAGCGGTATACATTTGCATATTTTCCAAAATAATCACTTACCTTGTATTGTGTCTTTACAAGGTTCGGCGAAAAGGCATCTTCTGTTTCTATCATTACTGAATAAGAAGCATTTTCGAGATACAATGAAGAATATGCATATTCCATTGGAATAAATACCCAGAACTGATCCAGCTCCTGATAACCTGAAGAAACTATTGCAGCAACACGGAAGCTCGTAAGTTTTGGCGCAATTCTTCCGTTTACTTTTTTTGTCGTAATTATTCTGAAGCTGTCTCCGGCTTTTAATTCAAGGTCGGCTGCCATTTTTTCTCCAATCACAGCAACCTTATCTTCAACGTCAATAAAATCATTAATGTTTCCATCTTTTATTTCAAACAGTTCAACAAAGCCTTTATTTTTTTTGAATATATCCTGCTCGAGTGCCCTGATTTCTATTCCGCTTCGTTTTTGTTTTCCTGCTGCAAGAGCCGAAAGTTCTACCTGCGGATAAACATTTAAAACTCCGTCAACATTTAACAGCCCGCTGGAATATTCTATGAACGAATCTTTAGAAGCAACTTTTTTGATATTAGAAGCAACATAAGCCTGAATATGAGAAGAAGAAAGATTTATGATTCTTTCGGTCATTCCGCTTATCATTCCGTTTGTAATTCCAACGACAACTATAAGAGGAATTATACTAAGCGCAATACAAAGCATGGCGCCAAAAAGACTCTTACGTGCGGAAGATTTTTTTTCTGTTTTCGGGAAAACCAGACTTTTTGCAAAGGCCAGACAAGAAGAAAATGTCATTCCAGATGGCCTCCGGCAATTCTATAAACTTTTTCACCCTTCTTTGCAAGGTTCATGTCGTGAGTAACAAGCAGAAGAGTTTTGTGATATTTTTCGACCATTGAAAATAAAAGCTCCCCTATTTTTTCTGCATTTGCAGGATCGAGGTTTCCTGTCGGTTCATCGGCAAGAATTAATGTCGGATCATTTATCAAAGCGCGTGCTGTTGCAACTCTCTGTCGCTCTCCGCCCGAAAGCTCCGACGGAAGATGATTCATTCTTTCTATAACGCCGACATCTTCCAGTAAGCTCTTTGCTTTTTCTATTGCTGTTTTTTTGGAAACTCCTGCAATAACTGCAGGCATGTAAACATTTTCGAGGGCAGTAAAATCTTTAAGAAGATAATGAAACTGAAAAATAAGTCCAAGAAAATCTGAACGGTAATCTGAAAGCTGTTTTTCTGAAAGACTGCTGAGGTTCCATTTTCCAGATAAAACAGAACCGCTTGTAGGCTTATCAATTCCGCCAATTATATTAAGGAGCGTACTTTTTCCGCAGCCGCTTTCGCCTGTAATTACAATTTTTGAACCTTCAGGAACAGTCAAATCAAGATTCTTTAAAACCGTTAATTTTTCGCTTTCCGTAGAATATGTTTTTTCAAGATTTTTAATAACTATAATATCACTCATTATGTAAAACCTCCGAAACATTCATTTTTAAAACATTTTTGCTTGCAAGATAAGAAGCCGCAAGCGGACTGAAAATTCCGAATAAAGTAATTGCGGCAACTTCTCCACCAAAAATTCTTGCAGGAATCTGCGCATATAAACTATAAGAAGAATTTTCTGATAAAAAAACAAGATTGTCCGGATTTGTTATTGCAGTAAAAGCATATTGAATAAAATACATAATTTTACTTGCAGCATTAAAAACAACGTCTGTATTTTTACTTATTAAAAGGCCAAGAACAAGTCCGACTAAGGAACCTATAAGTCCCGTCAATAATCCCTTCATTATAAAAATACATTTTACTTCAAAATTTCTTGCACCAAGTGCAGAAAGCGTTGCAATTTCTACTTTTCGTTCAAATACCAGACGGCGCATTCCGTTGTAAATATTTACGGCAACTACAACAAAAATTAATGCAACAAGAAGAAGCAGCATATTTTTTTCTATGCGCAGCGCTCCAAAAAAAGTTTTATTATAATCTCGCCAGGAAGAAATATCTGCAGAAGGAAACTTCTTTTGCAAAGAAGAAACAAAATGCATATCATCATTCTGATTTTGAATTTTAATTCCCCAGTTTTTTTTGCTGTCTTTTCCAAAATAACGCAATGCGCTCTGTTCATTAATAAAAGCATAGGAAGAATTTATTTCTGCATAACCGCAATAAAAAATTCCTTTTACCGTAAAAATTCTGTCCTGCGAAAATAATTCAACATCACTTCCACCGCTCATAAGCAAAAGATTAACTTTGCTTCCTGTTCGTACTCCAAGATTTCTTGCAAGAGTACTTCCAAGAATAATTGAATCCTCTTCGCTAAGATCATATTTCCCGGAAATAATTACAAGCTCCTTCATAAATCCTTCATCTTTTATCTGAAGTTCAGGATTTATTCCGCGAAGAATTACAGCAGATTCTCCGCCATTATCGCCTGCCATTAATGCCTGGCTTTCGTAAAAATATGTACAGGAACGTATTTTTGAATTTTCTTCACAAAAGTTCATCAGCGCATTTTCTTCATTAGAAGGCAAATCCTTTATACGCAGATGATAAGATGAAAGTTCAAGAATAGAATCTATAAAATGCATCTGAAAACCGTTCATTATGCTCATTACAACTATAAGAGTCATAACACCAAAACCAATTCCGAGTGTTGCAAGAAATGAAGTTGCCGCAGAACGGCCTTTACGGTCAACACGTGCAAAACGTTTGGAAACCAGAGAAATCCATTTTATGCTGGAAAGCAAATTCTTTTCACTCATACTTCACTTCCC
>CAMVBP010000094.1 GCA_947165795.1 uncultured Treponema sp. | reverse complement strand
CACCATACTGAAGGTTATATAGAATACATAGAACCTATTCTAATTGAACTGGAAAAATATGTTCCATATAAAGAACGTAAAAAAATAAATTCGCCGCTTGGAAAACCAAAAACCAGACTGGAAGAAATTACAGAAATCTATGAACATAGAATTTCAGAAAATCCGCAGCAAAAAAATAAACCGTATTTGCAATGGATAAAGAAACAAACTGATAATAATTATTACGACATCACAGCTCTGGTATTTTTTGAAGGAAAGCTTAACTATGAAAAAACACTTTCCTGCAATGTATTCCAGATGGCAATGATAAATAAATACTTCAATCAATGGTCTAGTGACATAAAAACGATTCCATACAAAAAAGAAAATATTGATTTAAAAATAGAAATTTCTGATAAGTCTGAATATGAAAATTATTTAAACGTAAAAATTTTCATATTCGAAGATGAAGACGATTATTTTGAAATTCCAGTCTCAACTGCTGCTGAACAAAATCCATTTTATGATTTATGCAGTTTTACAGAAGCCGAAAAAATACACACACATTACCTTCGCGATCTTCATGCATTTATAGAAAATGATAATCTTGTCCTTAAATGGTATAACGAGAATTACAAAAAAAACGACGATCATTCAAATCAGTTTTTTATTGAAAAAACTCAGGTTCCGCAATTCTTAAAATTATTTAAAGAACTCGAAAATATTTATTTATTATGGCGAGGAGATTTTGGAGGAGAATATATAAACAGTCCGGATGTTTTCCTTGAATACGGCTATCGCGAAAAAGGTGATTTTGAATTCAGATTGCCTGGTTCAACAGCTCTTCCTGTTACAGATTTTTATGTCAGGAATAATAAAATAAACGGTTCCGAAAGCCTGCTTTCTCTAAAATGCTTTGGAGGAGATTTTTTATCAGAACTTCAGAAAATAATAAAATGTGTAGAAAAAGTTTTTGATGAAAGTCCAGACACATTCAATAAGAAAGATTATATAAAAGTAAACTGGGAACTTGACTACGATTATGCAGGACAAGATAGCGTCTTTTATTTTGTATGGCAATTTGAAGGTCAGAATAAAATTAAAAAAATAAAGCTTCCGAAAGAATTAATTTATAGAATTGAAGAATATTCTTTCTGGTGGTGGCAGGCAACAGATCATAATGAAAAACTTACATTTGAAGATGTTCGTTTTTTCTTTGAAATTAATCCCGCTTCTGATAAAACTGGCTTAGGTACAGTTGAAATAAATTTTAAGAAAGTAGAAAATGCTTCTGTAAAAGCATATTTTGATTTATCCGATGGAAACAATCTTCCAAAATCTTTTTATGATACCTCGCGCAACGAACATCTCCTAAGAAAAGTTCAAATTAATGAAAATCCTGATTTAAAATATCGCTCAAGATTTTTTTCTAAAAAAGATAAAATGAAACCTTCAAATTATATTTTCATAAATTATTATGAAAGCAAATATATTGAAATAGAAAAAAATGAAGCAAAATTCTGGGCAATCGAAAAATGTTATTTTGAAGATTTTAAAAATTCTTTGAATGAAATTTATGAATATTTAAAAATCAAAAAAAATAAAATCGCAAAATTACTTGAACCAGAACTTAAAAATATATACGATAAGAAAGGTTTTCATATTGATATAACTGAACAGAGGCTTGCAATAAACTGCGATATAAACCTTAAACCTGATGATTATATTCCTCTGGACATTACAATTTATTCAAAATCTGGCTTCGACGACGATCCTGTTACAATAATAGGTTCAAGAAAAATACTTCTGTGGCAGATGGAAATTTTAATCACAGAATTAAATAAAATTTAAAAAACTTAAATACCCGCAAACCCGCCGGCTAATACGGGATGACATGGAGGAAACATGAAAAAAATAGCAGCAATTATTTTTGCATTTATTATCGCAGGTACAGTCTTTGCAGACGATGGTGGTGCAATCAAACCTGAAGACTGGACATATGGCAATATATATGTAAAAGAGCCTAACGACAAAATCGCTTTGGAAAAAGAACTGATGATAGTTGAGCAGACTGGAACATGGTATAGCGATGAAACAATAAGTCAAAAAGTTCATGGAAACGAGGTTACAGCAATTTTTGGTTTTAAAAACACTACTCCACAAAAAGTTGTTGTACCTTGTGCCTTTCCTGTTGTAGTAACTACACAGGTTGTCGTAAACAGCGATGGCACAGTTTCTAATTATATAAATATTGGAAATGGTTTTTCTTCAGATATAAATTTACTGTCTTTTGCGATGGGAAAAAAACTGGAAATAAATAGCAATGATTATTCATACAATTTAAACACAGATAAAAATGAATTCTTTGCTCTGGATAAAAAACTAAGAACACTTAGTATTAATCAATATCTTTCTGAACTGAAAAAATACAATACTGAATTTGGTGAATTAAATCCATGTCAGATAATACAAGATGGAAAACCTGTTCAAATTCAAACAGTTGGAATAGAAACTTCAATAGAAAAACATAGTGAATACACAGAAGATCTGCAATATTATAATTCATATTACCGCTCTGAAAATACAGATTCTGAAGTTTATACACTCAAAATGGTTCTACATTTTTACCACGAATTGACTTTTGAACCTTCAGCTTCTTCTGTGCTAAATGTTCATTATTCTATTTATACAGAAAAAAGAAATTACCGCTCAATTAATTACAATTTTTATTATGATATTTCTACAGGAGGAACCTGGAAAGGAAATATAAAATCCTTTGTTATTATTACAGATAGCGGAATCACTTTTGAAAATTCTGAACAAAGATTCGAAAGCTCAGATCTCGGCGAGTTAGGCCATTCTTACAGTACTTATATTTATGCGACAGAAAATTATAAACCTCAGAAAAATGAATATTTCATTTTTAATACAACAGATATGTTCCAGGAATCAAATATATATTTACCAAACAATGATGGACCACAGGATTTTGTTACTAATATCAAGGCTTCATCAACACTTCCCGGAACATACAAAATTGCCTGCGATAACAGCGGTGACTGGGCAAATATGGACAATAATTTAATAGATTCAAATTATGCAGCAAAAACTTCATTTGATGGAAATCTTTTAAACGGCTGGGTTGAAGGTGTTAAAGGCGATGGAATTGGAGAATGGATTGAATTCACTCTCACAAAAAATGCGATAGGACCATTTGCTACAAATGGACTTCGACGTTTTGGTGGTTCAAAAGACTATGAAAATATGCAATTCGACAAAGGAAATTATGATTACCCGGATTACAGTATTTATAATAAAACAGGCGCACTCGATGGCTCCTGGAAAGCAAACAATCGTATAGAATCAATGTCGTTAACCACCTCAGCAGGTAAAAAAATATCTACTCTATATTTTGCCAATACATTTCCTGAATTATATAACGCAAAATATACCTGGCTTGCAATTAACTCAATAGTTAATCCAATGGTATTAGGAAAAGGCACATACAGAATGACTATAGAAAGTGTTTATAAAGGTGAAAAATGGGATGATACAGTTTTAGGTGAAGTATGGTTTATTCCTATCAATAATTTAGCCGCAAAAATTATTTTACAAGATACTTTTTTCAGTACATCTTTAAATAACTTTATCAACAAATGTCTGTCTGTTTACCATTTTGTAGAATAAAAATAAACAGACAATAATTGAAAAGAATGATCCTATTGGGGCCGCGAGTCCCATAGGGTAAAGTGTCTGCGGAAATTTTATGGAAGCAAGAAGAGCTCCAGGAATTCTGAAAATTACTATTGAAAAAATGTTATGGATAAATGAATAAAAGGATTTACCATAGGCGCAGAAAAATCCGCTGAAGCAAAAATGAACGCCGGCAAAAATACAGTCTAATGTATATGCCCGAAGATACCCTGCTCCAAGTATAATAACCTGTGGTTCATTTGATGAAAAAATCTGAAGTATTTTTTCTGCCCAAAACTGACAGGCTGTAAAAACGACTGCACCAAAACCCATACAAATTAAGACGGCATAAGCAAGTGTTGTTCGTGCGCGTTTATGCTGCTGTGCTCCTACATTCTGAGAAGAAATAGCAGAAACGGAAGAAAGCATTGCAGAAGGAACAAGGAATAAAAAGCAGATGATTTTTTCTACAATGCCAACAGCGGCTGCAACCTGAACGCCACGAGAATTAGCAACGGCAGTAATAACCATAAAAGAAATCTGAATCAGGCCTTCCTGAATCGCAATAGGAAGCCCTATTTTAAGAATATGAGAAATTATAGAAGCATAAAAACAAAAATCTTTTTTAGAAAGCGATAATTCACCAATAGTATTTTTTGATTCAGAAGTAATTTCATCTCTGGCAATATTTTTTTCGCGCCCAAAACCGGAACTTATTCTCCTTAATGAAATGAGCGCAAAAATTACGCTGAACGCCTGCGAAATAATTGTTGCACTGGCCGCGCCTGCTGCACCCCAATGGAATCCACCAATAAAAATATAATCCAGAATGATATTAAACACACCTGCAACAAGTACAAAATACATCGGACTTTTTGTATTTCCAAGACCACGGAAAATACTGCTCAAAAGATTATATGCAGTAATAAAAGGAATTCCGGCAAAACAAATTATTACATATTTATAGGTTTCAGAAAAAGCTTCCTTTGGAGTAAAAATTAAATTCAAAATCGGGCGTGTAAAAATAATTAAAACAACAGTTACACATGCGGCAATAATTGCAAAAATTAAAATTGAATTTCCAATTACATGCGAAAGATTTTTATTATCTTTTTCGCCGACACAACGACCAATACTTACAGTTACGCCCATGGCAAGTCCGGCAAGCATAACTGTAAACATATGCATAAGCTGACTTCCCGAAGAAACGGCAGAAATAGAAGTTGCTCCGTAAAACTGACCGATTATAAAAATATCTGCAAGTCCATAAAAAGTCTGCAAAAAACAGGAAAACAGATAAGGCAGAGAAAATTTTATGAGAATAGAAAAAACATTTCCCTCTGTAAGATTTTTCGAGATTGTACCGGAAGAGCCTGTAATCTGACCGTCTGAACTATTTTTTGACATTGAGTCAGTTTATATAAAAATCTTTTTTCATGCAACATTTCTTTATGCGACATTTACACTTACCTGCTTTTCATGTTATAAATTAATTCAACGATTAATACATTTTTTAAAAATCGTTTTCACAAAAGCAAATTTGTGAATATTTAAAAACATGAGGATCAGAAAATGAATTCCGATTTTGAAGATATCAATGAAGACTCTCTCCCGGAAGAATCCGAAGACTATACACAAATAGAAGAAAAATTTTTTGAAAGTGTTCGCAACGGAAAAAAATATCAGCATTTTTTAAATTTAAGCGCTCAAATTGATTGTTTCATGATTCGCAGCATGCTTGCTTCTATGGACATCCCAACATACACAGAAGGCGAAAATGTAAACAATATTTACGGCGGCGCTTCAACATGCTTAACTAGTGTATTTAAAATAAAATTGTATATATTAATTGACGATTATGACGAAGCCTTTGCAATCGTAAAAGAGTATATAAGAAATAAAGCAGATACGCTTGCAGCACGCGAAGGAAAAGATAAATATCTTAAAGTATTTGAATTACTTGCCGCGCCATACATAATTTCAAATTCGCAGGAAATGCTTGGAATTGTGGTAATGCCTAAAAAAACAGAAGAAGAAAAACAGCCAAAAAAAGGATTATTCAGCAGGCTTTTCGGCGGTCAATAAATCAACCGCCAATAAAAAGACTTATTCCTTCTTTAGCTTAATCATCTTTCTCAAGCCGCTCAGTCCTGTAAATTCATTCCAGATTTTTTTTGATTCAAAAGTTATTGCACTTGAAAGACCAACGTGCCACATATTATGCCTGAACTGTGCCAGAATAAGTTCAAAATGAGTATATTCACAGCCTTCGGGCTTTTGCAAAAGCTCTTCCACAGTAAGATTTTCAAAAAATGCTTCAATCTTATTTTTTACAAATTCAAAATATGCAAGAAGCTTTTCTCGTGGAATTACAATCGAAACATCTTCAATATAACCTTCACGTTTAGAATCAATTACGCTAAGGTTTTCGTCTATTCCAAAAAGTTTATTACCTTCATAAATGTATCCGATTGGATTAATAAAAAACCGGTCCATTGAATGAAGGTAATGAAAAATATATCTCGAACCATTTACACCGTCAAAAACAGCTTCAAGTTCAGCAACCTCAATCTGGTTCTGAATATTCAGGAAATTTATTTCTGTCTGCTGTTTTATCTGTGTAATTAATTCTTCCATATTTTTACTTTATCAGGCTGTGATATTCCTGCAAGCTCTTAACTCCGCCCTCGCCACCGTTGCCATTTTTAACTGCGGCAATTCCTTTTACGGCTGCTAAAGCTCCGGCAAGAGTAGTAATGTATGGAACCTTGTATTTAAGGCAAGCTTTACGGATTGTCTTACGGTCTTCTGCGTAGTTGCGTTTTGCTTTTGGTGTATTGATTACAAGACAAACATCTTTGTTCATAATCATATCGACTACATCAGGACGGCCTGCACCAATCTTATTTACTACATCACACTTAATTCCGTTTGAGTTGTAGAAATCTGCAGTTCCCTGAGTTGCAACCAATGTAAAGCCAAGATCTTTCAAAGTTTTTCCGATTGTAATTACCTGATCCTTTAAGTTTTCCTTGTTGCTCAAAGAAATCAAAACCTTTTTGTTTTCCCATGCAGCAGGTGCGTGTGGAAGTTCATCTCCAGCTGCTTCCTGTGCCTTGTAATATGCAAGCGGGAAGTCTTCTGCAAGACCGAGAACTTCACCTGTTGAACGCATTTCTGGTCCTAAGATAGGGTCAACTCCAGGGAAACGTGCCCATGGAAGAACGGCTTCTTTTGCACCATAGTATGGAATAGTTTTATCTTTAAGCCCGAGTGATTTTAATGATTCACCGAGCATCATTCTTGTTGCAAGACGGGCCATCTGTGTATCACAAACTTTTGATACAAGAGGAACAGTTCTTGAAGCACGAGGATTTGCTTCGATTACATAAACTTTTCCGTCTTCAATAGCATACTGCATGTTCATCAAACCGCATACGTGGAGTGCTTCTGCAATCTTCTTTGTATATTCCTTGATTGTTTCCTGACAGTTCTGTGGAATAGATACAGGTGGAATTACACACGCAGAGTCACCTGAGTGGATTCCGGCAAGCTCAACGTGTTCCATGATTGCAGGAATATAAACGTGCTCACTGTCTGCAAGTGCATCAGATTCACATTCAAGCGCATTCTTTAAGAAGCGGTCAATCAAAAGCGGACGATCCGGTGTAACACCTACAGCCTTATCTACATATTCGCGTAAAGTTTTTTCATCATAGATTACTTCCATTCCGCGTCCGCCAAGAACGAAAGAAGGACGAATCATAATAGGATATCCAATCTTATCTGCGATTGCTTTTGCTTCATCAAAGTCAACAGCCATTCCGCTTTCAGGCATTGGGATTTCCAATTTTTCCATCATGTGACGGAAGAGATCGCGGTCTTCTGCAATGTCGATTGAGTCGATTGAAGTTCCGAGAATGTTTACGCCGTTTTCCTGAAGCTCGCGAGCAATGTTAAGTGGTGTCTGTCCACCGAACTGAACGATAACTCCGAATGGCTTTTCCTTCTCGTAAATCTGAAGAACGTCTTCTGTTGTAACTGGCTCAAAGTAAAGCTT
>CAMVBP010000093.1 GCA_947165795.1 uncultured Treponema sp. | reverse complement strand
CTCTTCATATTTTCCCACCTATTTCTTTGTTTTTAACGCATTAAATATCTCAAGAATTAAATCCGAAGAAACCTTCTTCAAATCTTTTTCTTTTATTCCAACGCTAAGATCCTTTATAGAATCGGCAGCAATTTTATTACCATTTTTAGTATTCACAGCATCCCATTCAACTTTCTGAAGTTCAGAATAATTGGCAGAAGGAGATTTTGCTTTTCCATAATAAAGCCTTATCTGAACAAAATAATCAGAATATCCCTGACTTGCCTCTCCTACTCCCGTATTAAAAAGTTTTAAATCATCGCCCGAAGTAGAAGCTATAGATGCAGGTGAATTAGTTACAATATATCCGTTTTCAAAAAAGCCAGTGAGCAGAGAATCTTCTATTATATATGATTGTTCTGTAACATCTTTTGCACTTTCATCGTGCTGAACAACCTGAAAAGAAATTTGAGCAGCAGAACAAAAAGAAGTTCCTGAAATAATCAGCAATGCTATAATTATTTTTTTGAAATTAATCATAATTCCCCTCTTTAGCCAGTAAACACTGATCTGTCTCTATATATGATAATCGGAAAAAAAAATATAAGGTTTAGAAGATTTTTTAGGACAAATATATTTAAATGTGGTAAAATAAATTAGGGTTGGGATATGGAAAAAAGAATCTACATTATAGGTGCAGGCTTTGCCGGACAAACAATTGCCGACGACATAAAACGAAAAAAGATTTTTGGTAAAGTTAATGCATTTTTAGATGATGACAAATCTCTTATTGGAACCACAATAGACAACATTCCTGTTTTAGGACCTATTGCAAATATTGCATCTGTTTTGGGAAGTTCAGATTCCGATGAAGCAATTATCGCTATTCCTTCCGCGCCGACTGAACGTATTAAAGAAATTTATGAAATCCTATCTAAAAACGGATTTTCGCATATAAAAATTCTTCCTGGAATCAGCCAGGTTGTAAACGGAACTGCACATTTTGTTCAGACAAGAGAGATTGATCCTCTTGATATTCTTGGCCGAACACCAATTGCAATTTCCCTTAAAGAAAGCTTAAATTATCTCCGCGGTAAGCGTGTATTAATTACTGGTGCAGGCGGTTCAATTGGTTCTGAACTTGCAAGACAGCTTTTAAGCGGAGGCGCTGAACGTCTTTATCTTTTTGGCCATGGCGAAAATTCTATCTGCGAAATTTACAGAGAATTGCGTTTATTGCAGCAGGAAGGTGTTGGAGAAAAAGCAACTATTGTTCCCATTATTGGAGATATGCGCGATAAACATTATGTGGACTTTATCATTAAAAATACAAAATGTAATGTTATCTTCCATTGTGCAGCTTACAAACATGTTCCAATGATGGAAGAAAATCAGGTTGCAGCCATAGAAAACAATGTTTTTGGTACAAAATATTTACTTGATGCAGTTCTTAAGCATAAGGTTGAACGTTTTGTTTTAATTTCTACAGATAAAGCAGTAAATCCTGTAAGCGTTTACGGGGTTTCTAAAATGCTCTGCGAAAAACTGGTTTTAAATGCAGCAAAAAAAGCAGATAAAAAACAGGCTGTAATGTTTGTAAGATTTGGAAACGTTTTGGGCAGCCGGGGTTCTATTCTTCCGCTTTTCCAGAATCAAATAAAAACCGGTGGACCAGTTCTTGTTACTGATAAACAGATGGAACGATTTTTTATGACAATTCCGGAAGCCTGCTCTCTTGTTTTACAGACTGGCGGTGTTGGAATTAACGGGCAATCCTATCTGCTTGATATGGGTGAACCAATCAAGATTATTGATTTAGCTGAACAGATTATAAAATTTTCTGGGCTTGAACCTTACAAAGATATTGATATAAAAATTGTTGGCGCAAGAAAAGGCGAAAGATTAATTGAACCTTTATGGCTTAAAGAAGAAAATCCTACACCAACAGCTTATCCAAAAATTCTTGAATTAACAAACATTGAATACGAATCTCAACGGCTCGAAAAACTGCTCAAAGAATTGGAGCCAGTTTGTTTTTATGATGAAAATAATATAGAAGATTTTAGAAATAAAAATAAGCTTCTGGATATTTTATGCAAAGACTGCAGCAGTTTAAAAGATTTTTATGAGCAGATAAAAAACGATGGACAGATAAGAACAAATTTGTTGTAATATTTTTGTAACTGGAAGGCTAAATATGAATAAAATAAAAGTTCCATTTCACAAAGCGGCAATAACAAAAAAAGAAGAAAATGCAGTTCTGGAAGTTCTACGTTCTGGCTGGCTTACTACAGGAAAATATTCCTTTGAATTTGAAAAGCGTTTTTCAGAAGCATTAACGGAAAAAGAAAATTCAAAAGACCGCCCTTCTGCAAAAGAGGTGAAAGCCAATAGAAAAGCACTTGGACTTTCTAACGAAAAAATAATAAGTCTTGCAGTTAATTCAAACACCAGCGGAATGATTCTAGCCATGGAAGCATGCGGTGTAAAAAGCGGAACAGCAGTAATTACAACTCCATACACCTTTGTTTCTACAGCAGCTTGTGCCAGACACCTTGGTGCAGACGTGTATTTTGCAGATATAGAAAAAGATTCTTACAATATTAATCCTGATGAAATTGAAAAAATCCTTAAAAAAGATGCTGCAAGAAAAAATCCAAAAGTAAAAGCAATTGTTCCCGTTCATATTGCAGGAAATGTATGCAATATGAAACGAATAGTTGAACTTGCAAAAAAATACAGTACAAAAGATAATAAAATTTATGTAATAGAAGATGCAGCTCATTCCTTTCCTTCTCCAACAGAACTTGGAATGGCCGGAGCAATAGGAGATGCCGGAGTTTTTAGTTTTTATGTTACAAAAACCATAACTACAGCAGAAGGCGGAATGGTCTGTACAAGGGATGAAGCACTTGCAAAAAGAATGACCGTTATGCGGCTTCACGGAATGGACAGAACAACCTGGGACCGCTACACTTCTCCGAGAGCTTCCTGGGAATACGATATTGTTGCACCAGGCTATAAATTTAATCTTCCGGATGTTCTTGCAGCACTTGGCTGCGAGCAGGTAAAACGAGCAGATTTATTTTATAAGCAGAGAAAAAAGATTGTGGAAAAATATAATAAAGCATTTTCTAAGTTAGACTTTATTACACTTCCACCAGACTCTCCTGGAAATTCCTGGCATTTATATTTAATGAGAATTAATCCGGAAAAATTAAAAATTTCCCGGGATGATTTTGCAAAGAAAATGCAGGAAGCAGGACTTGGAATTTCCGTTCACTTTATTCCATTATTTCACTTTACATACTGGAAAAATCTTTATAAGAATTTTGATAAAAAGCATTATCCTAATGCAGAAAATCAATATTCAAGAACAATTTCAATTCCGCTGTTCCCGGATATGACTAAAGAACAGTCAGATTATGTAATAGAAGTAATTACAAAAATAGGAAACGAAAACAGGATTTAAAATGCCAAGAAAAAGCAAAACCGAAATACAACTGCGTTCCCTCGAATCTCATGGATTTTATACCGGCTTTGATAAAGAAAATATGCTTTATGCAGTTTTAATAAGAAGCCCTTCCCCTTCCGGCAAATTAAAGAGTGTAACTGCCGCTGATTTACCTGAAGATTATCATCTCATAACTGCAAAAAATCTGAAGAATTCAAAAACAATCACTTTAAATAAAGTTCAGGCAAAAGTATTTGGGTTTGGAAATATTTCGTATTTTGGGGAACCTTTAGCTTTACTATGCGGACCAAAAGAGCAGAAAACAATTACTCTGGCAGATTCTGTAAATATAAATCTTGAAGTTGAAAATCTGGAAACTGCACTTAACAATGTAATAGAAAAATCAAAGAATGAAGAAGACAATACTACAAAGGATTTTTCTCAGTTTGTTGAACAGATTAATGAAATGCCTTCTTTAAATACAGTAATTTCTAAAAGTCAGTCAGAAAAAGAAACAGATACTTTTGTTGCCCAGAGAATAATTAAATACGGCTTATATAAAACTCTTTCTGAATACGAAGCAGACAAAGCGCTTCTTGAAGGAAAACAGGTTGTGGAAGATACATGGAGTTATGAACTTCCCACACCTTCGTGGCAGGAAACTTCCGGAGCCTTTGCGTATTTTGAAGACAAAAATCTTCATATATATATACCTACAAGGTGGACTTCATTTTTACAAAAAAACATAAGTGAAGTTACCGGACTGGATACAAACAGGATTTTCATTCACAAAACAAGAGTTTCGAATATATTTCCTAACGGTTTGTGGAGAACAACCTTAATTGGAGTTCAAGTTGCGGTTGCCAGTTACATTACAAAAAGGCCGGTAAAACTTGTTCTTTCTCCCGAAGAACAAAATTTATACATGAGTCCTGGCTTTGAAACAAAAATTACCTATAAAACAGTTTTAAATCCGGAAGGAAGAATAGAAACCTTAAAGGCAGATATTGATATTGATGTAGGTTTCTCAAATCCATTTGCGCAGGAGCTTACAGACCGGATAGCAATAACGGCCTGCAATTATTACAAGCCGTTAAATATGGTTGTAAAAGCAGTTGCTCATTCATCTAAAAATCCGCCGACTTCAATAAGCACAAAAAGCGTTGCTTCTCAGGCCTTTTTTGCAGCAGAAAATCATATTCAAAAAATATGCGATAATTCAGATTTTCTGCCAGATGAAATCAGACTTATAAATTCTGTTCCAGACCCAAAAACCGAAAAAACTAATCCGTTTCCATTTACCATTGAAATAGAAAATCTTTCGCAGACAATAACACAAGCTATAATTAACAGCGATTTTAAAAGAAAATACTCTTCTTTCCATATGGAAGCAATCGACAGGCTTTCTGAAGATTCAAGACCATTTTTTGCTCTGCCTTTAAGAGGAATTGGAATTTCTTCGGGATACAATAATTCAGGTTACCGGGGAGTAACAACTTTTTCTTATGATACAAAAATAGAAGTTACACTTACGCAGCAGGATAAACTTATTATAAAAGCAATTAAGCCTTCAGATGTAATTCAAAAAATATGGAAAAATACGGCTTCAGAAATTCTTCAAATTCCAAAGCAGAATATTATAATCGATTCAAATTTCTTAATAGAAGAATTACCAGAAATGCCAGAAGAATCTTTCGGTTCAATCGGAATTATGAATGAGATAATTAAAAAATGTTGTCTGGACATTCAGAAAAAAAGATTCCATGAACCGCTGCCTCTTAGCTCCAAAAGAGGAATTCCACAGGCTGCAAAAACAAAATGGGAAAAGGATTCTTTTTCAGGAGCACCATTTTTTACAACATCATTTGCAACCTGTGTTGTAGAAGTTGAAGTTGATACTTATACATATAATGAAAAAATAAAAGGAATCTGGATTACTGCAGACTGTGGCGAGCTTTTTGATGAAAATGCTGCAATAAGAACAATCAGACTGGAAGTTCAACAGGAGCTTTCGCTTCTAGTTAAAGATAAAACACTTTCCTGCGATGAGCTTCATATTCAATTTATAGATTCAAAAAATAAATCCGGACAGGTTGGCGGACTTGTTCATAATACTCTGCCGGCAGCTTTTTCCTCTGCAATGTCTCTGGCTCTTGCTGCACAATTAACAAGACTTCCATTCACAGAAAGTGAAATTTATGAGCTGATTACCAAAAGAACTCAAAGCTCAATGAATATTACAAAGCACGAAAATAAAAAGGACGAAAAAACAGAATGAAAATACCCGTAACGCTGAACGGTGAAAAAATAGTATTAGAAGCTCATTCCGAAGAATCACTAATGAAGGTTTTACAAAAAAATCATTGTCTTTCTGTAAAGACAGGATGTTCTCATGGCTTTTGCGGAGCCTGTACTGTTCTTATGGATAATCTTCCGGTTCCTTCCTGCAAAATACCAATAGGAATTGCAAAAGGAACAGAAATTATTACTATGGAATATTTTTCTAAAACACCAGAATATGATTCTATTATGGAAGGTTTTACAAAAGCCGGAATTAAATTATGCGGTTATTGCAATGCCGGAAAAATTTTTGCCGCACTCCAGATAATCAGGCAATCCAAAATTCCTTCTCGAGAAGAAATTACCAGTCAGGTGAATCATCTTTCGCCCTGCTGCACAGACACAGAAACTCTGGTAAATGGAATTATTTATGCAATTAAGCTTAAAGACAAAAAGTCAACAAGGAGCGGCAAATGAGCAAGACAATTCTTTATGCTAAATCCGCATACGAGCTTATAAAAATAATGTCAAACAATCCTGGAACTCAAGTTGTAGGAGGCTGTACTCAAATAGAAGATATCCCGGAAAAGTTTATTTCTACACATGGAATAAAAGAGCTAGCACAAATTGTAAGACATGAACGTTATCTTGATGTAGGTCCGGGTGCAACACTTTCTGAACTCCTTGCAGTTGGACAAACTCATCTTCCTCCAATAATTTATGAAGCACTTACAAATATTGCAACACCTTTTATAAGAAACATTGCAACGATTGGCGGAAATATCTGTGCAAAAGATCACAAACATACACTTTTTGCACCTCTTATGGCATTAGACGCCAGACTGGAATTCAGAAATCAAAACGAAACCCGAACAGAAAATATAAGAAATTTTAAAGGTGTTCCCGAAGGTTTTATTTTGTCAAATATAAGGATTCCTCTTCTGGACGCTGAACTTTCTATTTTCCGAAGAATCGGTGCAGAAAGAAATATTACTCCGCAATCTGCTTCATTTGCATTTTTAGCAGATACAGAAAAATATTCACTTTTAAAAGTTCATCTTGCTTTTGCTGGTCCTTTTACTTTCCACAGTCAGGAACTTGAAAATTCCTTAATTGGAAAAAGACTTCCTCTTACTCAAAAAGATATAATTCAAATTGAAAATCAGGTGGATGAAGAATTCTCAAAAGCTGCTACAGATAAAATGATGAGCGTAGTTACAAGGCAGCAATTTACTAATCTTGTAAGATACAGCTTTGAGCAATTAACATAATAAAAAATACTTCCGGGCGGGAGAACCGCTTTTCAAAACCGCACGCTAACGTGCTACACGCAATTTTACCCTGGAACTATTTGCGTTGTAATTATCTGATGAACATACAGTCACCGTAAGAAAAAAAACGGTATTTATTTTCTACTGCAATTTTGTAGGCGTTGAGGATTTTTTCTCTACCGGCAAAAGCTGAGACTAACATAATCAGAGTGCTTTCTGGAGTATGAAAATTTGTAAACATTTTATCTACAATTTTAAATTTATAGCCCGGGTACATAAAAATACTTGTTGAATCTGTACCTTCAGAAAGCCATTTTCCATTATCGCCTGTCTTATGGCCAGAAAGTTCATATTTTTGAGCAGCACTTTCCAGAGTTCTTACACTTGTTGTTCCAACAGCAAGAACAGGTCGTCCAGATTTTTTTGCTTCATTAATTTTATCAGCAGTTTCCTTCGGAATTGAATACCATTCTTCATGCATCTTATGATTTTCAATATTGTCTTCACGAACAGGAAGAAATGTTCCAAGCCCAACATGCAAAGTTACAAAGCAGCGTTCTATCCCCTTTTCGTCAAGGCGCGAAAGCATATTTTCTGTAAAATGCAAGCCAGCCGTTGGACAGGCTGCAGACCCTGTATCTGTAGCATAAACATTCTGATAACGCTCAGAATCCTCTTCTGTATCTTCCCTTCGAATATATGGAGGAAGCGGAATATGACCGTTACGTTCAAACCAGTCTTCGTTAATCGGAGACTCAAATTTTAATGCCCTGAATTCAGTTCCGGCGTTACCTCCATGTTCAATAATTGAAGCA
>CAMVBP010000092.1 GCA_947165795.1 uncultured Treponema sp. | reverse complement strand
GCCTTGGGATTTTCAAAACCGTTCGGTCCGTAAGTTTCAGGCTCGGCATCGCACACATCAACAAGATTATTTTCAACGCGATACCTTGCTTCTGCAAGCTCATCATCAAGTGTAATCTTACGAGGACAGTCAGAAATATCTACACTCCACAAAAGCTTGAGCACTTCGGCAAGATGTTTGCATAGTTCTTTAGGCCGCGACATATAATAATCATCACAGCTCATCTTTCCCGGAACCTTGCTCATAAGAAGGTACTGATTTTCAGCATCCTCTTCGTAAGCAATAACCTTTGGCACCGGAACCTTGTCTTCCAGCCAGCGCATCATCTTTACGAGCTCGTCATTTTCTTCGGAGGTCTTTTCAATCTTAAGTACACAGTCATCAAACATCAAAACCTTTGCCTGCGACTTTCCCATATCATCACAAGTGTACTTTTTGCCCGAGACCAGCGCTTTGATATTTTCCGGAAAATTGAGATTCTCTGACATTTCTAACCTCTTTACGAATCCAGCAAATCGGCAAGTGTATCTGACGTTTCAACCGGAACCCAATGACCTTCCATGCAGGTTTCAGGATTGAGTTCTTTGATTTTTGCTTCAAGCTTTTCACAGAGTTCCTTGTCTTTAATTCCAGTCATAAAATCATCGCAGGTCGAGTCTCCAAGGAAAAGCACTTTATCGTCTTCGATATAGACAAGTGTAGAATCCTCGGTATGCGGAGCTGCGCTTTCCAAAACACGAACCTTACAGCCGCCAAGATCAAGTGTCATTTCGCCGTTGAACAAGATGTCAGCAGGTACAACAACAACTTCCTTGCCGCCGGCATATTCTTTTCTGATGCTCTCATGAATTGCAAGGAACTCGGCCGGACCGTTGCTTTCAATTTTATTTTTCCATTCAAGCAGATGCGCATTTGTCTTTTCGTTTGCAATGCACAAACCGTTCACCGCATGCATACCAAAAGTGTGATCCCAGTGCCAGTGAGTAAGTACGGTGAGGGAGGGCAACGGCAGCCCTTCAGCCTTCAGCAAGGAATAAAATTCCTTTACATGAATATCAGAATGCCCCGCATCAATTGCAAGGCTCCAGTTATCACCTTTAACATATCCAATATTCGGACGATCCCTTTCTTCTTCGTGCGGCATGTACCAGATGTGTTCAGATAGTTTTTTTAATCCCATTTTAGTCTCCCAATCTTTTTGCGAATGCAACAATTGTTGAACATTCATCAAATCCACATTTTTTATAAAAATTATATGCAGGGACATTTGTGTCGGTCAAAAGGAAAATCTGTTTGAGTCCAAGTTCCTTAATTGCTTTTTCTATTTCCGCAACAAAAAAAGTTCCTGCACCTGAGCCCTGCCTGTCTGTCTTTATACAAAACTCTTCGATTATGTATTCAGTTCCAGAATACCAGTGCTTTATGTATCCCATAGAAACACCGATTAATTCGTCACCATCGTATAAACCGTAGGTTAATGAATACTTCTGTCCTATAAGGTCTGTGATACACATATCAAGCTGGGCAGCGTCTGACCAGTCGTCATACCAGGGTGCTATTGTAAAAACACCGGTAAACAATTTTTTTATGATTTCCTTATCATTTATACTAAGTCGTTTCAAGTTAAGCATATTTTTCTCCATTTATTTAAATTATTTTTTTCAGCATAAAATCTGCATATTTATCTGCGCATTCCATATCATACGTTACATTTGAATTTCCTTCATAATCTTTTAAGGCATCTTTGAGCAGCGGATGATATTCTTCCGCAAGATTTTCAAGAGCCCATTCACCGCCTTCTTTTTTTGAAAGAATCAGATTATCCTTTTTGAACGCCAGAACTCTTGTAAGATTCAAAATAACGTAAGTCGGATTATCTTTGATGTCTTCTTTTGCTTCTGCAATATCAGCGGAAATTGAATCAAGATAATTTTGCTTTGGAACTTCTGCAAAGACATTTTCAATTGGTTCTCCGTACAGGCATTTTCCTCTTTTACGGATGATTGAAAAATGCGCTGCAAGATCTTCATCGGTTCCATTCATCTTTTGAATGTAATCATCAGGATTGTCTTTATACCAGTTTATGTGCATGTTAGAAAAATGAAGTTCAAAGGGAGTTGGAAAAACAAATGGCTTGCAAACGCTTTTTAAAACGATGCTCATTTCAATTCCTTTTTGTGGAGCAGCTTCATTCATTTTTATAATCATGTTCATAAAGCGGCGTTTTGTTTCATCAGCAATTTTATCATTAATCACGATGATTAAATCAATGTCGCTTTTCTGCGGATTAAAACATCCCATAACTGCAGACCCGTGAAGGTAAATACCTGTTAAATTTTCTGACAGAATTTCCCTTGCGCGAAGAACAAATTCATTTAGCAGATTTAAAATCTGTTCCGGCACTTGCAGATTCTGCAGTTCTGCTTCTAATTTTGCTTTCATTTTTTTGCCTCAATTTTTTTTAAATCCAGCAGCATGTAAACCAATTCCTGAAAGCCTGCTGTGCGTGAATTAAAGCCTTTAGGATTCCGTCCGAATTCCACAAAACCGAAACTTTTGTACAAAGCTATCGCACGTTCGTTTTCGGAAACTACGTTCAGTTCAAGCTGTTCATAGCCTGCATCTTCTGCACATTTTATACATGCATTAATAAGCGCTTTGCCAAGTCCAAGTCCCCAGTATTCTTTTAGGATACTTATTCCTAATTCGGCGCGGTGCTTCAGTTTATATTTGCTGCCGACTGCTTCAAATCCTGCCGTTCCTGCAAGCTTCCCGTCAACAACAGCTAAGATTTCTATTTCGTTTGCGCTGTTTGTTTTTTCGTGAAGAAAGTTTGCTTCCTGTTCAGGATCATAACTGTTTTCATCGGGATAGGAGAGAAGATAATCAGTTTCGGCATGAGTTTGATTAAACACTTCAAAAACTTCTTTACCGTCTGCCTTATCTCCATTCCGAAGCAAAGCTTCCTTTCCGTTTTTCAAAATTACTTTTTGATTGTATTTCATTTTTCCTCTCCTGAGTAAGGCCGCCCTGCAGGCGGCCGGTGATTTTTTAGTTTATAATTTTTTTAAAGATCCCAGCCTTGATATCGGTTTTTCTGATACTCACGTGTGAACTTTGCAATCTGCATCATTTTTGCTTTGCCCCATTCATTTTCGTGATGAAGCTGCTGATACGTTGCCCAGCGTTCTTCACTCAGAGTTCCGTCTGCAAGCGCTGCAAGAACAGCGCAGCCAGGTTCATTTGTGTGTGAGCAATCGTTGAACTTACACTGATCAAAAAGCTCAACAATATCGGAGAAGGTTTCGTCAATTCCGTCTTCCATGTCGAGCACACCGATTTCGCGCAGGCCAGGAGTATCCATAATCCACACGCCGCATTCCAACTTAACTAACTGTCGGTAGGTTGTGGTATGACGTCCCTTTCCGTCTGAATCGCGGATGTGATTTACCTTCATCAAGTCGTCGCCGTTCAAAGTGTTAAGTAACGTTGATTTACCAACACCCGACGAACCCACCAAAGCAATTGTCTTATCTTTCTGCAAATACGGCTTCAGATTATCAATTCCGTAACCAGTGAGCGAGCTGATTGCAATTACATCAGCCTTGTCACAAACTGCCTGAGTGATTTCTACCTTAAGGTCAACGTCATCACACAAATCAGCCTTAGACAAAATTACAACAGGCTTTGCTCCGGTATTCAGAGTGATAGAAACATAACGTGCAATTCTGTTTTCACTGTAATCCTGATTAAGCGAGGTAACAATGAATACATAATCAAAGTTTGCAACGATAGTTTCTTCCAGAAGATTTTTTACAAAGCCTTCGGCATGACCGCTGCGGTTAGGACGTTTGAACACGGTGGCACGAGGAAGCACTTCATCAATCAGTGCGTCACCGTATTCATTTGTAATAACCTTTACATAGTCACCGACAACCGGCGGCTCCAGTCCGAGATTGTAAAATTTTCCTTTAAGCTTTCCGAGCAATTCTTTATTTGCGTCGGTTACAACACAATTGCCTTCTTCGCAAGGTAAAAGTGTAAACTGATTTTTCTGCACGCAGGATACGCGTGCGGTAATTGTATTATTTGTTTTCAATTTGATTTCCTAAAATGCAAGAGTTAATATCCATGCGTGGATATCCAGTACAACTCCGCTCTTAGGCAAAAATGTGGGGGTGGCAATAAGCCTTACATTAAGCAATAACAGCGGAGGTCGAAGCGTTAGTAAAATGTGAATAAATCATAAATCTTTCTCAACCTCCTTTTATATAAGATATCCATAGATTAGCAAAAAGTTATTTATAAATCAAGACACAGAAATAATTATTGTATGTAAATATAAACTGGACAAATTATGTGAATTATATAAGGTTTCATCTCCGGCAGTTCCTTATGGCAAATCACAAGTAAAGTCAGAATCAAAAAACTTGCTTGCAGAATTAATCAGGCTAATTCCTTTATTGCGCCTAAATTAGACAGAAGAAAAAGCTTTACGAAGGTGAATCCCTAAAAAAACACGCCCTTAACAAAAATTTCTATTCCTATGCAGACAAGAATAATTCCGCCTGTGAGTGTTGCTTTTGAGCCGAGTTTGTCGCCGGCTTTTTTTCCGATTAAAAGGCCTGTCATGCAGATTGCAAAAGTTACTCCGGCAATAATCAGCGACGATGTCAACGCCATCAGAAGTCCATAATCTGCAATTGTGAATCCAACCGAAAGTGCATCTATTGAGGTTGCAACTCCCTGAATTAAAAGTGTTAGAAAAGTAAGCTTTAAACATTCATTTGATTTTTCGCATTCGCTGTCGCCGTGAACTGCTTCCCAAATCATTTTGCCGCCAATCCATAAAAGCAGCGCCAGTGCAATCCATGGAATTAACTTTTCAAATTTAGAAAAATATTCAACAATTGTGTGAATGCAAATCCAGCCGATCATAGGCATTGCAAATTGAAAAAAAGCGTAAACGCCGGCAATAAAACACATGCGGCTTTTTTTCATTTGTGATTCATTTAATGCATTTGCGATAGAAACCGAGAATGCGTCCATGGCAAGTCCAACGCCTAGCAGAACGCTGTTTACAAAAAAGATAAGATTCCATTCCATAGTAAGAGTCCTTAATCATGAGTCTCGCAATTTAATACAAGCCAGGACCAGGCCGCCGAAGCGCATACCCAAAACCAGTATGTTGACTTGTTACGCCTTTGCCGCAGCAAAAACGCCCGCTACTCCCCCATGGAAGTGATGTAAGAAATTTCTTGAATTATTACAGAAAAAAGCCTGCGGGTCAACAATTAAATTTTCATAATTGACAAATGAAATAATATGCAATATATTGCATATTATGAGAATTAAAAACGAAGAGATTTTAACAGCTATGCCTCCACAATTTGGATTGTTCGGACTTCTGTTTGCATTTATGAATCGGCTGCAAACGGTAGGCGATTCTTTTTATGAAGAGATTACCTGCAAACAGTTTTTTCTTCTGGCATGTTTGAATCTTTATCCTGAAGAAGAACCTACTGCAAATGAACTTGCAGAAACCATGGGTTGTACAAGACAGAATGTAAAACAGATTTTAGACAGCCTGTGCAAAAAAGATTTGCTCGTTTTAATTCAGGATGAAAATGATAAAAGGAAGCAGCGCATTCACCGCACAAAAAAATGCGCCAGGCTTGCGGAACAATATTCTAAAAAAGAAATGGAGTTTATGAATTTATTATACGAAGGAGTTTCCGAAAAAGAAATGCGAAGCGTATTTAAAACAATTTCAACTATGGAGAATAACCTCAGGAATATAAAATGACTTCCCTGCAGCGCCGCTACCGTGGAGGTTAAGGAGTAAAGATGAAAACAATTGTAATTTACAACAGTCAGACTGGATTCACAAAACAGTATGCAGGCTGGATCAGCGAAGAGCTTTCCTGCGAATGTGTGTCTTTAAAACAGGCCGGAAAAATCAACTTTGCTGATTATGAGGCAATCGTATTCGGAAGCTGGTGTATGGCGGGCTCACTCAAAAAAACAGACTGGTTCAAAAAGCAGCTGCTGCCTCTTGCACAGTCCGGAAAAAAACTGATCGTTTTTGCCGTAGGAGCAAGCGATGCAGACAGCCCGGAAATTAAAGCTGCAATGGATAAAATTTTTACGGATGAAGAAAAAAAGCTCGTAAAATTATTTTATTGCCCGGGCGGACTCAGCTATGAAAGAATGGGCGGCTTTTCAAGATTTGCTTTGAAAATGTTTGCAAAAGCGCTTGCATCCAAAAAAGACGCAACAGAAGCTGACAGAAAAATGGCAGATATGATTTCTCATTCATATGACATTTCTGACAAAAAATATATTGCGCCGATTGTAGCTGAAATAAAATAAGGAATATTTTCTACAGTTTATACTGCAGAAAGTTTCCGTTTTTTACAAATCCAAAATTTAAGTAAAGGGGCACGCCCATATCACTTGCGGTAATATGAATTACGCCGCAGCCGTATTCGCGTGCTTCGTTTACAACTCGAGATAAAAGTTCGCGGGCAATTCCAAGCCGTCTGTAGCCTGGGTCTGTGAACATGCTGGAAATCAATCCGATTTTTCCGGTCGGATTACTGAAGTAAGGCGGCTTTTCTACAAAAGATACTCCGCTTGTTCCTATAATTTTATCGCCGTCCATTGCAATCCACGAAACAAAAGTTCCGTCTCCCATGTGGCGGTTGTAATAATCTCGGAGCGAAGGCTTTAAATCTAATTCTTCAGTGGCACCTTCTTCTCGAAGCTGTCGTATTCTAGTTTCCATAAAAGCTTCTAAATAGGATTCATCAAGTTTTTTGTATTCTATATTCATTTTTACCTCAAGTACTTTTTTTAAAGTATAACAGACAATTCATAATGTTCAAGTTAAGTCGAATATGTTTAATTTGACAGTTCATCTTTGGGAATTTATAATTCTTAGCATGCGTAATAGAATTTTTATATTTTCATTATTTATGTTAGTTGGAATCTCAGGTCTTTTTGCTGCCGAGTTAAGCGGTACTTACGATAAGGATTTTACCGTTACAACAGAATTTAACACGATTTCAAAAGGAAAAACTCTGCACGTTACAAAAGGCGCAACCTTTATAATGACAGACGCAATTGTTCAAGGAAGCATTATTGTAGACAAAGGTTGCAAATTCATAGCTGCAAATGATGGTGCAGGTTACATGGTGCTTTCGCAGGGAACTCATGTAGAAGGTATAGATTTGTATTACAAGGTTCGCGTTTCAGACACTCTTGTGTTCACCAGAAAAATTCCTATGACTCTTGATGAAGTTTGGAAAAGCGGAAATCAGCAGCTTATAGATTTTGTTTCAAACATAGAGTTCTGTTACGACTCTTCTTTAAAGGGATGGATTTCTATGAATGAAATCCGATTTTTAAATCCTTTTAATGAAAATTTGTATGAAGATTTTGATTTGATATTTACGCAGTCTGCTTCACAAAAGCTCGAGAGAGAATGCCGCTCACTGATTGTAAAAAATAAGTCAAAGGTTGTTATTCAGCCGGATGAAGCCAGCTGGGGAACAAAAGTTAACGTTTCAATAATTATAGAATCCGGATCTTCACTTCTTGGAACAGATTATAATGGTCATAGACTTCAGATTAAGAAAGGCATAAAAATAGATGGACTTCCTGTTTTTGTAAGGTATGATAATGAATACATATCTGCAAATTCAATTCTTTCTGAATTATGGAAGCTTCCTGTTTTTAGTGGAGAAGAATATTATATACTGTCCTACAATCCTGAGTTAAAAGGCTGGTTTTTTGACAATATCATCCTTAGCGATAAAGAGCTTACAGACTCACTTAAGAAAAAGCTGAAATCAAAGCGAAAATAAAAT
>CAMVBP010000091.1 GCA_947165795.1 uncultured Treponema sp. | reverse complement strand
TATTTGAATCAGGAACCTTATTTATACATATTGCTATTATTCTTTCTCTTGCTTTTGCTTATGTTTTTGTTTTTGAAAATTATAAAAACAAAAAAAAATTAATATCAAAAGGAAATATAATATTATTTGCATTATCTGCATTATTTCGACTCCTTTATAGTTATGGTGTTTTATAATACTAAGCCGCAATTATAGTCTGTCGACATTGTTGAAAAATATCACGGATAGAATCTAAGTGTTCGTCTGTCATATGTGGTTAGCATATTGCTTAGTCATTGCTGGTGTAGTGTGCCCAAGTATAGCCTGTACATTTTTCATGTCAGTCATGTTCGCAAGGTAAGTTGCGCAAAACCATACTTGTTTTATTATATAATTCGATTTATAATTAAGTTTATGAAATGGTTAATTATTACTGACAGTCAGATTTTTACACAAAAAATCACTTCACAATTGGAATTGCTGGATAAAAAAAATAAATGTGTAGTCTCTTCGTTTGAAATTGAGCAGCTTAAAAAACAGAAAAAAGCATTTAAAGGTTTTGCTTCTATAATTGTTTACTGCGAAAATAAAAAATCAATTGAAGATACTGTTTTTTCTTTAATTTCGCTTTCAGGATTTGTTGCTTGCGAAAGAATTCCTTTGCTTACAAATATTAAAGAATTGGAAAAGAATGAATTGTTCTGTGATGATCTGATTATTCTTTCTTCTCCGGATGATTTTGAAAATAAGCTTAAAAAAGACTATAAGAAAATTTCCGAAGCTGCAAAAAAACGTCTTGCAAAAAATAAACTTCTTGACCGTGGAATTCCGTTTACTTCTGACTGCTTTGGAACTTATATTGCAAAGAATAAAATTGAAATTGTTAATGATTTCTTAGAGGCTGGAATGAGCGTTAATTCCCGCGATGATACAGGAACTCCAATGCTCAACATTGCCTGCCGTAACGATAATTTTGAATTTGTAGAAATGCTGCTTGACTTAGGCGCTGAACTCGATGCCGTATCCGAAGACCGTGGTTATACTGCCGTAATGGATGCCGTATGGAGAGGTAATGAAAAAATTACAAAGTTCCTTATTTCTAAAGGTGCACAGCTTAATACAATTAATAAAGAAGGGCAGTGTAATTTAATTCTTGCTGTTGGTGCAAACCGCGAAAATCTTGTAAGAATTCTTGCAGAAAATGGTGCCGACCCCGATGTTAAAGATATGATGGGAATGAGCGCTTATACTTATGCAACTTTGTTTAAGAAAGAAAAACTTGTAGAGATTTTAAAACCTTATCACAAAGAAGCATAAGAAATTAGTTTTCGTAATGCAAGGCTTTCATATTCAGTTCATAGAATTCGGGTTTTACAAGATTTTTAATTGCCTCTTCTACTGAACTGAATTCTATTATTCCTGTTCTGCACGCTGAACCAAGTAAAAGAATATTTACAACCTTTGAACTTCCCAATTCCTTGCAGGCTTTATCTGTATCAACGCAGGTAACTTTTGCGCCGCTGTTTTTAAGTGCTTCGAGCATTACATCTTCTGAAAATGCTTTTCCTGTAAGGCTTGCGGTTATAGGCTGAACAACTTTTTTATTTACAATAACCATTCCGTTCGGTTTTAAATATGAAAGGTTTCTTACAGCTTCTGCGGCTTCAAAAGCAAGTATAATATCTGCCTGGTGTTCCGGAATTAAAGGAGAAAAAACATCTTCTCCAATTCTCACGTGGCTTACAACACTGCCGCCTCTCTGCGCCATTCCAATTGTTTCTGCAGAAAGAACCTTTTCTCCGGAATCGATTGCTGCCTGAGAAAGAACCTTTGCTGCAAGTACAGTTCCCTGTCCGCCAACTCCACAAATCAATATATTTTTAGCCATATTTTACTCCAGAAATTCTTTTTTAATTTATTGCGTCTACAGGACAGACTTTACTGCAAAGACCGCAGCCGGTACACAAAGAAGAATCAATTTCTACTTTTTTGATTTCTGATTTTACGCTTAATGCAGGGCAACCGAGTTCATTTATACATTTTCTGCACCCGATACATTTTGTTTCGTCAACTTTTAATGCGTGCGGTTTTTCCCAGCCGACTTTTGACGCAATTGCAATACATGGTGCCTTAAAAATTACGGCACTTACACCTTCGCTTGCAACGGCTTCTTTTACTGCATTTACTGCTTCGGCCTGATTAAACGGATTTACCGTAATAACAGGCTTTACACCAATTGAAGTTAATATTTTTTCAATGCTGATTTTTTCTACAATGTCGCCCATCATTGTGCGGCCTGTTCCAGGATGAGGCTGATGGCCTGTCATTGCAGTTGTTGAATTATCAAGAATACAGATTGTCTGATGAGACTGGTTGTAAACTGCATTTACAACGCCTGTAATTCCCGATGCAAAAAATGTTGAGTCTCCGATAAAAGAAAAACATTTTCGGTCAGGTTCATTGTGATAAAAGCCCTGTGCCATTGTAATGTCTGCACCCATACAAAGACAGGTGTCGCACATATCAAGAGGTTTTGCATTTCCCAAGGTGTAGCAGCCGATGTCTCCGCAGTAAACTGTTTTTTCGCCTTTCATTGCCTGCTTTACTGCATAAAATGCGCCGCGGTGCGGACAGCCTGCACACAAAACCGGCGGACGAACCGGAAGCTCCGGAAGCTGCTGACTTTCTTTTTCTGAAGTTGTGATTCCGGCAATTTTCTGAATTGTTGCCTTTACAATTTCTACGGAAAGTTCTCCTGCTTCTGGAACAGTTTTATCGAGTTTTCCATGAATTTTGCATGAAAGATTTTCTTTTCCGCAAAGGAAAATAAGTGCATTTTCTATTACAGGATCGAGTTCTTCAAAAACTGTGATTTCTGTATTTTGAGCGCTGCTGGAATTTACAATAAAATCTTTTGCAAGCTTTGAAGGAAACGGATAAGGTGTTCCGATTTTTAAAATCTGAGCATTCTTAAGAAATTCATTTTCCGGATTTTCTGATTTTAAAATTGTTAATGCTTCCATAAGATAGCAGTAAGAAATTCCGCCTGCGGCAAATAAAGGCGAGGCGTTGCGGAGTCGCCCGGACGATTCAGTTACTCCGCTCGAAGGGGCAGCGGAAGACGCGCAAGCGGCTGAAGCGCGGGGAAGGCTTTCCCCGCATCCCTGTATAAAATTCCATTTGGAATTTGAAAATTCTTC
This sequence comes from uncultured Treponema sp., assembly GCA_947165795.1. Next base: position 4,697 of record CAMVBP010000091.1, on the reverse strand, counting down.
CGGAAGTATTTTTTCATTTCGTTCAAAAATTCTTTTGTGATTATTGTAAGATGCCTTTGGGAAAATTACCCAGCGCTGTGTGTCTTTTTCGAACTGTCCTTTTTCGCGGCATGCAGTAAGCTCTGGAAAATCCATGGATTCGTACGCGTGATCTACTCTTGTTGTAGGACGAAGAATTACAGGAGTTTTGTATTTTTCTGAAAGTTCAAAGGCTTCCTGAATCATTTCGTAAGCTTCTGCTGGAGTTGACGGATCAAAAACTGGAAGCTTGGAATATGAACCGAAAGTTCTTGTGTCCTGTTCGGTCTGGCTGGAAATTGGGCCCGGGTCATCGGCACTGACAATTACCATTCCGCCTTTTATTCCTACGTAAGATAGGCACATTACAGGATCGCTTGCAACGTTTAAGCCTACCTGCTTCATTGTAACAAGAGTGCGGCTTCCTGCATAACTGGCACCGGCTGCAACTTCGGCAGCGGCCTTTTCGTTTACAGACCATTCAACATAGGTTCCCGTTTCTTTATTGTATTTTGAAATAAATTCTATAATCTCGCTGGAAGGAGTTCCAGGATAACCTGCAACAAGGTTTACACCGGCTTTTAATGCTCCGAGAGCAATAGCCTGATTTCCCATAATCATCTGTTTTGACATAAAACTTATTCTATTATTGATTTAAACTCATGTAAAGGGTAAAATTGACACACTTTATGAAAAAAATTAACACAAATTTAGTTGCTTTTACCGGCGGAGGAACTGCCGGACATATTTATCCGGGCCTTGCTGTTGCCGATGAATTAAAACAGCTTGCCGCAAAAAATGGAATTTCTCTTGACGTTGAATGGATTGGATGTTCAAAGGGAATGGACCGTAAGATTGTTGAAAGTTCAAAAGGTTCAGATTCAAATCAGTTATGCAGAAATTTTTACGGCATTCCTTCGGGAAAACTCCGCAGATATTTTTCCTTAAAAAACTTTTCAGATCTGTTCAGGATTCTTGGCGGTTTTTTTGCGGCTTTTCATATTTTGCGAAAAACAAAGCCTGCCGTTTTATTTTCTAAAGGCGGCTTTGTAAGCGTTCCGCCTTGCGTTGCTGCTCATCTTTTAAAAATTCCTGTATTCATTCATGAATGTGATTTTACGCTTGGCCTTGCAAACAGAATAAATTTCCGCTTTGCAGATAAAATGTTAGTTTCTTATGAAGATACAAAAAACAATCTTTCTGAAGTTAGCCAGAAAAAAGTGCTTGTAACGGGAAATCCTGTTCGTCCTGTTTTTTACAATGCAAAAGCCGAAGCAGGCCTTGAATTTCTTGGAATTAAAAAATCTGAAAATTCAAAACCGATTCTTCTTGTTCTTGGCGGAAGCTCAGGCGCAAAACAGATAAACGAGCTTGTTCAGCAGAATATTGATTTTCTCTGCGAAAAATTTATTGTCGTTCACCAGACAGGCCTTGTAAATACCGACGGAAAAGTTTCTTCTGAATTAAAAGATAAATATCCTGATTATCATCCGTTTGATTTTATTTATTCTCAAATGCCAGACGTTCTTGCGTGCGCAGATGTCGTTCTTTCGCGTTCAGGCGCCAATTCTTTATGGGAAGCTGCCGTTTTGTCTAAGCCTCTTGTTTTAATTCCTTTGTGCGGTTCGGGAACACGCGGCGACCAGGTTGATAATGCTGAGTTTTTTAAGGAAAGGGGAGCTGCAAAAATTCTTGTTGGAACAGAAGCTACAAATGAAAATCTCTGCAGTGCATTAAATGAATTTTTAGATACAAAGATTCGCTCAGAATATTCCGATAATTTACGTATAGTTGTTGGAGAAGGAAAACGTCCTTCTGAAAAAATAGCTGAACTTATTTTTGAAAAAATTGGATATTGAAAATGACTTTTACTGTAGTTGATTACGTTATCTGCGGAATTATTCTTTTATTCGCTTTAATTGGATTAATAAAAGGTTTTTTAGACAGCATATTTGGAATTTTATGCTGGGTTGCGGGCCTTTTACTCGGCTGTATTTTTTATAAGCCGGTTTCCATGACATATTTCAGCGCAATAAAAAATGTAATGCTTTCTAATGTACTTGCATTCCTTGCGATTTTTATTTTGGTTTTTCTTGTAATAAAAATTGTGCAGACGATAATTTCAAAACTTTTTCAGTTTAAAATCTTAAAGAGCCTTGATAAAACTCTTGGAGTTTTTTTTGGAATTTTTGAAGGCTTTGCAATCTGCTGGATTTTAATTGTCTTTCTTGAAACTCAGCCGTTTTTTAAAATTGAAAATCTTTTTGAAAACAGTTACTTCTATAGTTTAATTCATAATTTTATAAAAAATACAGATTTTACACAGATGAAAACTGCCTGAGAGGAAAATATGTTTGAAAATCTCGTATCACAGAATATAAGTAAAAGTATAATTTCAGATATAAAAAACAACTCTTTTCCGCGTTCTGTTTTATATTCAGGACCAGTAGGCTCCGGAAAATTAACTGCGGCTCTGGAAACTGCGCGAATATTTGGATGCCGTGCAGAGAAAAAAGGGCAGTGGCAGTGTGAATGCAGTGCATGCCTTCAGTCAAAGGCGCTGACCTTTAACAACATAATGCTTTTAGGTCCGCGTGACTGCAGCCTTGAAATTTCTGCCGCAAAGAAAACTTTTCTGGAAGCGCTTTCTTCCAATGCAAGTTATTTAAATGCAACAAGATATCTTTTTTTACGAAGCATAAGAAAACTAACTCTGCGATTTAATCCGATTTTATGGGAAGGCGAAAATAATCTTTCAAAAATTGGAAATATAATTCAGGGAATAAATGAAAATCTTGAACTTCTTGATTTTCCAAGAGAGCTTCCTGAATATGAAAAAGTTTCTGAGCTTTGTGATTCTCTTGAAAAAGATGCACTTAAGCTGGAGGAAGACTTTTTATACGATTCTATCCCGGTAAATCAGATAAGAAATCTTGAAGACTGGGCACGCATAAAAAGTGACGAAGGTAAAAAAACTGTAATTATTGAAAATGCAGACAGAATGCAGAACAGCGTAAGAAATGCACTTTTGAAAATTCTTGAAGAGCCGCCGCAGGATTGTGTTTTTATTCTTCTTACTTCAAAAAGAAATTCAATTATGCAGACAATCCTTTCTCGCGTAAGAACCTATACTTTTTCAGAACGAACGGCTGAGCAGCAGAAGTCTGTAATTAGCAGAGTTTATCATAACGAAAGTTTTACCGGAAATATTAATGAATATCTGCTTACATTTCTTCCGGTTTCTCCTGAAGTTATTAAAAAATCTGCTGCGGAATTCTGTAAAAAGGTTGCTTTAAGACAAATTCCAGATTGCGCAGAAGTTATTAAAGAATGCGGAAACTTTTCTCCAAGAATTGAGCTTGATATTTTCCTTAAGGAAGTTCTTATATATTTAAGAAAAGTATTTACTGCGGCCGGCGAAAATAATGAGCAGTTTAATAAGAATGCCCAGACTTTTGAATTTTTGCACAACCTTTCGGTAATTCTTCATTCCTGCCGTGACAATATAATGTTATACAATCAGACACCGCTTTCTGCCTTTGAAATTTTACTTCGAGATATATCTGCATTGAATATAAAATATGAAGGTATTATGAAAATATGCGTGAATATGTAAAAAGAATAAATCAAAAAGCTTCAAAACTTTCAAATGAACAGCTTCTTTCTATTATAAATGAATTATATTCAGAAAACGAAAGTTTATATTCTCTTATAGATTCTCTTTCCAACGGTCTTTTAATTGTAGATAATAATTTTTGTCTTTTAAGAAGCAATTTAATAGTAGAAAGCAGAATTCCTTTTTCTGTTCACCTCGATGAAATTAAAGATTCAAATAATCCTTTATGGGAATATATTGAAGATGAAGAAATTGCCGGATTTTTTAAGAACTGCATGGAAAAAGAAATTACAAACAGTACCGAAGAATTTTCTACAGTTACTTCGGGCGGTTCCGTACGATTTTTGAATATTTCTATTTCTCCGTTAATGCAGGATGGAAATCTTTGTGGAAAAATTATTTTAGTTAATGATATTACTCATAAAAAAAATCAGGATGTAAGGCTTCACAGAATGGAAAATCTGGCGAATCTTACAAATCTTGCTGCAGGAATTGCACACGATATAAAAAATCCGCTTGGAGCAATGAGCATTCATATTCAGCTGGTTCAAAAAGCACTTTCAAAAGCACGCGAAAATGATTCTTTGCCCGAAAAGAAATTTCTGGAAGATCATCTTGATGTTGTAATCGAAGAAATTGAAAATTTAAATAAGACTATAATGAATTTTCTTCTTGCGGTTCGTCCTGTAAACGCAAGCTGTGAATTAAAAAATCCGGATACGATTATTAATAATGTTATTGAATTTATAAGGCCGGAATTTGCGGATTGCGGAATTCAGATAGAAACAAAATTCGAAGGTAATTCAAAAAAAATTATGCTTGATGAAAAACTGTTCCGCGATGTAATTATGAATCTTGCGCAGAATTCTCTGGCTGCAATAAAAACAAGAAGTTCAAAAACTCCGAAAAATTATTCAGGACTTTTTGAAGTTCAAACCTTTATAAATGACAATAAATATATAATTGTTCTTTCTGATAACGGCTGCGGAATGGACGAAACAACAGTCTCTAAAATTTTTGAACCGTATTTTACGACAAAGGCAAACGGAACCGGACTTGGAAT
>CAMVBP010000090.1 GCA_947165795.1 uncultured Treponema sp. | reverse complement strand
ACATCTTCAAAAGTTGCAGAACTTGCAGCATTTATAAGATAACAGCTTGATGCAATTCCGCTGTTCGTTCTTGTTACAAGCAGCTCAGGATCTGCTTCTATATCAGCTTGAGTTTTAGACCATACAGCGCCACCATCAAGAGTTACATTCTGTAAGGTAAGATTTTCTGTAATGCTTAATAAAGAACCATTAGTAAATGAAGAATGGCGTTTTACAATTGCAGCACCATACAAACCTCCGGAAGCTGCAGTCAAAGACAAGCCTGAAAGATTTTCAATATCGGTTTTATTGGAAATTGCAGACTTTACATACAAAACATTATTCGAGCCCGAGGCTCCCTTAAGCCAGCCCATTGCTTCTTCTACTGTTTTTGCAGGAGTGTTTACATTAAATGCAAGCCCTCCCTCGTCGTCAACTGTAGGATCAACATAAACATGATTAACAGAAAGTGTCATGTAAATTGTTGTATTGGCTGTAATCTGATCGGCCGGTATTACATAATGTGAAGCAGAAAGTGTTACCGGCTGAGTTTTAGCTGCGTCGTAGAAAAATCCGCCAAAGCCTATTGAATTTGTCTCACCGTCTGTTAAAGAAGGAGCGTCAAGTTCCGTATCTTCATCTACATCATGTACGGTTTGCAATCCAAGAGTATTTGACTGAGCAGCAGTTAATGGATATTCTGTTCCCTCTCCATTAACAATAGTAAAGGTTAAATCATAACCATGGAATTCTTCCCACTTTGCATAATACTTTTTAGGCACTAAATCAGAAACTTCAAATTGAGTAACCTGAGGTCCAGAAAAATCCGGTTCTTCAAACCAGCCTTTAAATTTATAACCGTCATAGAACAAAGCCTCTTTTGGCGGCAAGGTTATATAATCTTCCTTTACTCCGGAAACTATATCTCCACTGTTTTTTATATAAGAAAATGTTATATTTCCATCATAAGTATCTTTCCATGCGGCTCCGTTTAAAACATACTCAATTGAATAAACAGGTTCACTTTTTGGAAGCGTAATTGTTCCTGTAGTCTGCGCTCCAGGATTTACAGGAAGAATTTCTCCCCAGGAATTTATTTTTTCATATATATTATTTCCATCAGAATCAATTCCGCTTATATGCTTAAAAACAACAGAAACAAAGAATGAACCGGATTCAAAAGAAGAAGATGAAAAATAGAGTGTCTTTAATCCGTTGCCTGTATAATCTGTTCCTTTAATTTTATCAACAGAATATTTTACAGTACCAGAAAAAGTCTGAATTTCAAAATGAACAAGGTCGATATTATCTGCAGGGAAAACGACAGAAAGCTCATAGCTTCCCGGATGGTCAGCCGGCTCGTAAGAAACACCACCTGAAGTTGAGGTATCTGCTTTTAACTTCATACTCACAGGATTTGGTCCAGGAGCAATTGAAACTGATTTTGTTGCCTTGTATTTTTCGCTACCATAATCTGCTGTTAAAACAAAATTCCAGTTTCCTACATCTACATAAATTCTTTTTCCAGTAAGCTCAGAAAAAGAGCCTGCTGTTTCGTGAACAGTGTGTCCGTTTCCATCGCTTCCGCTAAAATCTATATTCGTAAAATTAGCAGGTGTAAAATTAGAAACAATTGATCTGTTTGAATTATTTGCAAAATTAAAAACTATATAGGCTCTCTGTTCTTCTGAATTTATTTCGTTCTGCTGAATCTCTGCATTTTCGTCCGGTAATAATCCGTTTTCGCAGGAAGCAAAAAAGGCGGCAAATAATGCCAGCATAACTATAAAGAATGAAACTTTTAGAGAACTTGTTTTTTCAAAAATTAACTTCTTTGCCTTCATAAAATTCTCCTCTCTCTTAATTTACATCTATCTGAATTGTTCCGCCTGAAGGTACTCCGGATGCGGTTTCTGTCGCAATGAGCGTAATCTGGTAAGTACCTGCTGCTAATGTTGATTTATCAATCTGCCAGTAATAATTTGTAGATAAAGGACTGGACATTCCTGAACCAGGATAAATCCAGGCATATGTATAATCTGTATATGCAGCTCCATACGGCAAACTTGCTGTAAATGTAATAACACTTCCAGTTTCGGAACTGGTAATTCCAACTCCATCAGAATCAGGAACTAAAATAGAAATTGAAACCTGATTAGCAAGCCATACTGCATATAAGGAAGCATTGGCTGCTCCAATTGTATAATCTGCCCCTTCAGCATAATCTACAGTTCCTGCATCTGCTCTTGCCTCTGTTGTTGCCCAGCCTTCAAATGAATAGCCTGTACGTGTAAATAAATTTGTAGGAAGTGCAGTTTCTACACCGTAAATGCAAGGATTTGAAACATGAACACTACCCATGGAATTTGAACCACCATTTCCATATAAGTTTAATGTATAAGAATTTCTGTCATAATAAATATGTACGACTGTAGTTTCGTCTCCAGAAATATTTGCCTGAACTGGAGTTTGTGCAGTAAAGCCTGAATAACTTCTTGGAAGAGCATTAGTTTCTGAATCGGTCTCACCATATAACGTTTGTGAATAATCTAAAGTATAAGTAGTTAAATTTGTATCCTGCAGTTTATGATTAACTGTATATTGAACGCTCAATGCCTGCCAGATTGGATTATATGTATAATTTTCCGGCGGCATAACTGAAGGCAGACTCGAAACCGTACTTGCCACGCCGCCCGAATCTGTACGCGTCCACGAAGAAATTGTATAACCGGTTCTTGCAGGAGAAGGCTGCAATGTTACAGGCTGTTCAAATACGCCCGGTCCGTAGTTTTCTGAATAAGTAGTTATCGTATCCGCAACGGTAAAACTGATATTTGTTTTTCTCTTATACTGTACGCTGATTGCAGTGCTTCCGTTTGGATTAACATAATCTTCATTAAAATCTGTACCCAAAACAGGAACTTCAAAACCAGGCAGAGTCGGAACTAAAGAAGCAGCATTTGTAAAGTTACCGGTAGTTCCCTGAGAACCTAAGGTTGTATAATAGTCATATTCTTTTGGTGTATATACATAAGGCGAAGCCGGGTTCAATCTTTCTTTATAAAGTACAATACTGTATGGAGTTCTGCTGGAAACTGTATAACCGTCTCCGTAAAAACAAATTGATTGCGGTGGCACAGTGAATGAAGAAACATATCCGTTTTCATCATAAGAGATTCGTTTCTTATCAAAATTTTCTGCATCGCTATTAGTACCTGCTGAAGCAAGCTCAATATTTTTATTACTGTCTACAATGCCTGCAAATTTCCAGCCGCCTAAATCATAGCCCGGATACATATCCCATACGTCTGAATCTGTAAAAGCTGGTAAATCGCCGGAAGAATATTTTTTTCCCATTTTATAGGAACGGCGGAATACAGAAGAAGAATTCAAATCTGTAACATTCAAATCCTTTATAAAATATACGGTTGTAGTAAAATCCTCTTCCAGTGCTTCTTTAATGTCACCGTCGAATTCATATTCTGTAGAACAGGAAACGGCTGCAAAAGCAATGAGAAAAATAAACATGTTCTTATGCATAAACCTTAGAAAGTTTATACATTTTCGTAAAAAAACTGCTCTCAGAATCTTACCCCCATAATTAAATAAGGACAAATATTACTTGAAGAAACTTTTTTACTTATTACCATATTATAATCCGTTCCAAGTTCAATAACAAGGTGTTTTAATGGGATCCATTCAAATGAAATTCCGGCATTAATTTTCGGATACATAAAGTGATAATCCGTTCCCTGACGGCCCGAAGAATAATCTCCTCTATAAGTTGTGTAAACAGAAGTAAGGAGCAAACCTCCTCCTGCCTTTAAATTCAAAAAGAATTTGTCCGGAACTATTCTAAGCTGTCCGATTAAACTTGCCTGTATCATTTCATATGTAAATTCATGAATTAAGCCTACATAAGTTTCGCCTGTTCCATAATCTTCAAATTCGTGTCTGCTGGAGAAAAATCCGCCTTCTGCAGAAAATTCAATTCCAGGTTTAATAAGCCATGTAAAATTCGGAACGATGGATAAAGAAATCTGAGGAACAAGGAAAATTTCTTTTGGCAGGGCGTCTTGAAAAAATAACTGTTCTGTTTTTAAAGATAATATATCATCATTAAAAAGATTAAGCATTGCAGCGGCTCCAATCTTTACATCTATGCCGAGCGCACGTCTTTTTTTCTTTGCTTCCTCTTCGCTTTCGTAATAATCGTTTTCTTCAACAGACATGGAAATTTCCAGCGGCACATCTTCTTCTGTTGTATCTTCATTTTCCTGTCTTGCGATTCTTGCCTGTTCTTCCTGAAGTCTGCGTTCTGCTTCTTCTTTTGCAAGCCGTTCTTCCTCAGCTTTGCGGGCCGCCTCTTCTTTTGCTAGGCGGTCTTCCTCAGCTTTACGGGCAGCTTCTTCTCTTGCAAGGCGTTCTTTTTCTGCCTGCTCAGCCTGTTCTTTTGCAAGCCGTTCCTCTTCTGCTTTGCGGGCTGCCTCTTCTTTTGCAAGGCGCTCTTCCTCAGCTTTGCGGGCGGCTTCCTCTCTTGCAAGGCGCTCTTCCTCAGCTTTACGGGCGGCTTCCTCTCTTGCAAGGCGCTCTTCCTCAGCTTTACGGGCAGCTTCAAGTCTTGCAGCTTCTTCTTCTGCCCTTATATCTGCTATGTCTTTAGTCTTAATTTCTATTGAGCCAGATTCTGTTGTAAGTCCGCTCGGGTTTTCTACGACAATCTTCCATTCACCGTCGTTAATCTCAGGAATTTCTATTCTTGTTGCACTGTTTACTTCTCCTTTTCCGGAAGTAACTGCCTTATCTACAAGAATCTTTCCTTCAACTTTTTCATTAGTTTTTGTATTAATTAACGTTACAGTTGAATCATTAGAAACAGAATCAATTTCAATTGGAATCGTAATTTTTTTGCATCGTCAACTACAACATCCATTGCCTTTTCTATATTCTGAATTGTCGGAACACTTGCCTTTGTAATTTCAAACCCCTGCCAGCTGCTTACGTCACTTGCGCGTCCAAGAAAATCATAAACAGTAATTCTGTACTGATAATTTCCTGCAGGAAGATTCAAATCCATAAAATTTTCAGAAGTTGTATAAGAAGTTATTTTTCCGTCTGAAAGATTTTTTACTTCAACTTTGTATTCAAAAGCATTTGCATCTTCTTTCCATTCAAGCTTCTGTTCAAAATGTTTTTCCTGAGCATACAGATTTGAATTTCCATTTTTTACAGAAACATAAGAAAACATGATAAAAATCAAAATTGAGAAAAATATTTTTTTGTACGGAAATATACTTGTCTTCATCAATATCAATCTCCGTACATGGTTCCCGGTTTTATAGTTTCAACTTTTTTAGGCAATGCAAATTCAATCGTAAATCTTGAAGAAGAAATTGTTCCCTTCTGTTCAAGATAACCGTCCTTTGCACGTGCATAAGCAGTTACGCGCCACTCAAAAGTTCCCAGATCAAAAATAGACAAATCTTTTATTTTAACTTCTGTAGTTTTAAGCATTGACTGTGAATAAATATTTTTATACGAACCATCGCTCAAAACCTGATACAATACAAATTCATAATCGGTTGCGCCATTAACCTTATCCCAGTTGAATGTAATATTTCTGTTTTTGCGCAGATATGCTGAATCAATTTTCTTGTTATGTTCCGGGCTATTCAAATTAGCCGAAGCTAACAAAGGAACAGCCTTTACAACAAATGTTCCATATTCTTTAGCGTCAAGCGGAAGCCCCTGAGCATTAGAAGCATTAACTGTCCACTGGTAGCGGCCTTCGGTAAGTCTTGCAAGCTCAACTGTGTTTCCTGGATTTACAAAGCTTTCAACAGTCTTCCAGGTTCCGTTTGCATTCTGCTTTTGAAGAATTACTGTTGTTCTTACAGGCGAATCTCCGTTCTGGAAAGAAAGCTTTACAGGAGTTCGCAAAGCGGTCAGTCCGTCAAAAGAAGTATCGTTCAAAGGCGAAACTAACTTAACCGGATTTGGATTTCTTACTTCAAATGTAATTGTTTCGCTCTCACCTTCTCTTGCAGAAATAAAATCTGTTTCGTCGCTGTATGGAGTTACACTTACTTTATACGAAGTATACTTAGTTTTATCTGGCGAAGTTTTTAAAGAAACTCTTACGGAATTTTCTGCGAGTCTGTCTGATTTATAAACTGACTTTCCTTCTGCATCTGTTACAAGACATTTATAATAATCTGCATTTTCTACCTTAGCCCAGGAAATTAAAACACTGGCATTTTCGCCAATAACATTTTTTGAAGAAGCTGCAGGCGTAATAAATTTAGTTTTTCCAAGTTCATCAAGGACAGTAAAGGTTCGGCTTGCAGAATAACCGCTTATACCATCTGCTGTTTTTACAGCAACGCGCCAGTAGTAATCGCCTTTATCAAGCTTAAGATTAGAAATTTGAGTTTCATTAGTTTCTATTTCTTTTTCTATCTGAGTAAAACTTTCGTTATGAGCAATCTGAATTACTGCAGCTTTCTGAACTTCTTTATATTCATTTGCAATCTTCCAGTTAAATGAAAGTTTTGAAAGTGAATTCTTTTCTACAAGATAATTATCCGGCGGATAAACGAGTCTGTTTTCGCCCGGAATGTATTTTACAATATTAAATCTTCCTGCCGTAGAAGAAACTTCGCCGTCGTCGTCTTCTGAATTTCTTGTAACCCTCCAGAAATAACTGCCGGCCGGCAAACTTGAAATAGAGAAATTCTGAATTGAAGAAACCTGATTTGTACTCCACTGGTAAAGTGTATTTTCAAAATTTTCTGAAGAAGAAATCTGTACGTTATAGGCTGCTTTTTTTACATCGGACTTCCATGCAAAAACTACATTCTGAGCGGCTTCGCCTAAAGTAATTTTTGCACCGTTTGCAGGAGCCATAAGTGAAGGCGGCGTAATCTTTTCGTTTTCTTCTATTACTAATCCATAAGTTTCTGAAGGAGAAATAAAGCCGAGTGAATTTGTTGAATAATATGGTGTAACGCGCCAGAAGTAATTTCCTTTTCCAAGCGAAGAAGTAATAAAAGAATTCTGATTTACATCTTCCTGAATTATTTTCTGAGAAAAGTCTGCGGTTGAAGAAACTTCTATTCTATAGTAATCAGCATAATCGCTGTCGGTCCAGCTAAAAAGAATTGAAGGATAATTTTTTCTGTATTTGAAAACGGAATTATTAATCGGTGAATTAAGCACGGTGTCTGCTACGTCTACAACCTGAATGCGTCCGGCAACAGCCTTTTCTTCTTCGTCTTCTGCAAAAACCCTCCAGTAAATTCTTTCTTCTGAAGGTTCAATTTCTATGGAAGAAGAACCTTCGGCTGTATAGGTTTCTACAATTTGATTAAAATCCTTGTCCGTAGAAATTTCAACACGAACCTTTGTATTCTCTCCAGCCTGTTCTACAGTGTTCCACTCAATTCTTACAGGTTCAGTTTTTTCATCAATCTTAAACACTTTTAAATTCTTGGAAACAGAAGTAACCGTAACTTTTTGTTTTTGAATCTGTCCGTTTTCTTCTATGCTTACAGACTCTCCGCCGGATAATGTCTGACTCTCGCCCATTGCATTTGCAACAATAGCGTTTCCTGCCTGTACAGTTATGCTTGAAGAAATGTCCGCGCCAGAAGTTGCAGAAAGCTTACTTCCCGAGTCGAGCTTAACTACAGAACCGTCCTGCATGGAAAGATTTACAGAAGATTTATTGCTTGTTGCCGTTGTATCTACAGTAATGTTTCCGCCGCCTACAGCGACATTCAAACTTCCGTCCTCTCTAAGCGAAATCTGAAGCATTGTATTATCTGTAAGTTCAATTTTTGTGTAATCGTGAAATTCAATTACTGCAATTGCTCCGTCTGCAGTCCTGATTGTATCAAAA
>CAMVBP010000089.1 GCA_947165795.1 uncultured Treponema sp. | reverse complement strand
TCTATGCTTCAGGCAGAACTTGACGGACGCTGGAGAATGATGGCTCAGCAGTTCCAGACAAGCCCTGAACAGCTCGAAAAAATGATTGCTGCAAGCGGACAGACAAAAGAAGCTATGCTTGAACAGTGGACAGGCGACAGCGAAAAAATGCTTAAGTCACGCATTATTGTAGACAATCTTATCCGCGAAAGAAACATCAGCGTAACTCCTGAAGAAATTGAAGCACGCTATGCAGAAATTGCTGCAGACGGTGGAATGACTGTTGAAGAAGTTAAAAAGCACTACGCAGATGCACGTTCAAAAGAATATCTTATTGATGATACAAAAGAAAATAAGCTTTACGATGAAATTTATAAAGAAGTAAAGGTATCTAAAGGCGATAAGATGTCTTTCAAAGATTTATTTGCTAATCAGGCATAAAGCTGAACAGCAAATAAACGGCTGAAAGGCAAGTTTGACTTGAAAACGGTGGTTTAAAAGCCGCCGTTTTTTTATGTCTCTTGTTGAGCCTGCAAAAAATCTGCCTGCTATAATCATTCATTCAGGTGCTGTATTTGAACTGCAGGCTCTGTAATAATTTTATTGTTTTATACTACCCTATTTATCAAAAATTCAGTATATTATTATAGATATATAAACAAGTTCGGTATGACGGTTTTAAAGGGGATTTTATGAACGAACAGATGAATAATAATATTCCAAATATTTGGGAGAGAACAGGAAACGGCGAAAGAGGCTACGATTTATTTTCAAGACTTTTAAAAGACAGAATCATCTTTTTGGATGGAGAAATAAATGATTATACAGCAGACCTTGTTGTTGCTCAGATTCTCTTTCTTGAATCAGAAAACCCGGATAAAGATATAAGTATTTACATAAATTCTCCAGGCGGAAGTGTTACAGCCGGTTTAGCAATTTATGATACAATGAAATATGTAAAGTGCCCTATTCAGACAATATGTATGGGACAGGCAGCAAGTATGGCCGCAATTTTACTTGCCGGCGGAACAAAAGGTAAACGTTATGCATTGCCTTCAAGCCGTGTTATGATTCATCAGCCAAGAGGCGGTGTTGAAGGACAGGAAAGTGATATTTCTATTCTTGCAAAGGAAATTATAAGATTAAAGAAGCTTTCTATTGAATACCTGGCAAATGATACCGGTAAAAAAATTGAACAGGTTGCAAAAGATATTGAAAGAGACTTTTACATGTCTGCAAACGATGCCTGCGAATACGGAATTATTGATCAGGTAATGGCTTTTAGAAAATAAACCAAAAGAACGGAGTCGGATATATGAAATTATTTAATTCATCAGATAAATTTTGTTTCTTCTGCGGAAGTCCTGCAAGCAAAGACCGCAAATTAATTACAGGACCTAGTGGAAACGCATGGATTTGTGACAAATGTATTGCAATTTGTGATGAAATGCTTCAGCAGCAGCATGCAGAAATTCTACCGATTGAACTAAAAGAAGTTCCAACTCCAAGTGAATTCAAAGAATATCTTGATAATTATGTAGTCGGCCAGGATGAAGCTAAAAAAACTCTTTCTGTAGCTGTTTATAACCATTACAAAAGACTTTCAGTTCCTTCATTTTCTAAAAATGATGAAAATGCAGTACAGATTGAAAAATCGAATGTACTTTTAATAGGACCAACAGGAAGCGGAAAGACTCTTCTTGCACGTACTCTTGCTCAGCGACTTAAGGTTCCATTTGCAATTGCAGATGCTACTACCCTTACAGAAGCAGGTTACGTTGGTGAAGATGTAGAAAACGTTCTTCTTAAACTTATTAACGCTGCAGACGGAAACATAGAAGCTGCAGAACGTGGAATTATTTTTATAGATGAAATTGATAAGATTGCACGCAAGAGCGAAAATACTTCCATTACACGCGACGTAAGCGGTGAAGGTGTTCAGCAGGCACTTCTAAAAATTATTGAAGGAACTGTTGCAAGCGTTCCTCCACAGGGCGGACGAAAGCATCCAAATCAGGAAATGCTTCAGATTGATACAACAAATATTCTTTTCATTCTTGGCGGTGCATTTGTCGGCCTTGATAAAATTATTGAACAGAGAGTTTCTTCTCACGCAATGGGCTTTGGTTCAGATATCGGCCAGATGAATGAAGAACAGAAAATGAATCTTTTAAGTCAGGTAACTCCTGATGACCTTGTTAAATTCGGACTCATTCCGGAGCTTATAGGTCGTATGCCGATTACCTGTGCGCTCAAAGAGCTTACACGCGATGATCTGGTAAGCGTTCTTACAGAACCAAAAAATGCACTTACAAAGCAGTTTCAGGCTTCTTTTAAGATTGATGATGTTGAACTTGTTTTTGAAAAAGAAGCAATCGAAGAAATTGCAGACGAAGCTATAAGACAGAAAACCGGAGCCCGCGGACTTCGTACAATTGTAGAAAAAATGCTTATGGATGTAATGTTCTTTATTCCAGACGTAAAGGGTAAAAAGCAATTTACAGTAACTAAGAATATAGTTTTGAATAAAGAAAAAGATCTTAAAAAGCTTTTAAAGCTTAAAGAAACTGCAATAGAAAGTGCATAACGGAATAAAGCTCTGTGAAAGATTTTTCTTTACTTAACAAACAGATTCAGGAAAAACTTAAGCTGCAGAATATTCTGGAACCTACTCCAGTACAGAGCGAGGTAATTCCTCAAATTCTGGAAGGAGACAATGTTCTCTTTCAATCCGAAACAGGAACCGGAAAAACTTTCGCATATCTGCTTCCCTTGCTGAATAAGGTTGATGAAAAAAGACCTGGCGTTCAGATATTGATAACGGCTCCAACCTTTGAATTGTGCTCTCAAATAAATTCAGCATGCAAAAGCGTCTGTGATTATAAAACAGTTCTTTTAATTGGCGGAGTTCCTTTAAAAAGACAGCTTGAAAATTTAAAAGCCTCTCCTTTTATTGCAATCGGAACGCCTGCAAGACTTGTAGAATTAATACGCCTTAAAAAACTAAAAACCGAAAAAATCTTTGCCGCTGTTTTTGACGAAACTGACAGACTTATTAAAAAAGAACTTTATGATTCAACTTCGGAACTGAGAAATGTACTTGCAAAGCCCGGAATTTTTGGTCCGGTTCAGATTATTTCCTGCAGTGCTACACTTGATAAAAAAACAAAATTATTTTTTGCAGATTCAAAATCAATTATAATGCCCGAAGAAAATATCTTAAAAAAGAAAATTACGCATTGGGCAATTTTTGCAGAACGCCGGGATAAAATAGAAACCTTAAGAAAATTCTTGTGCGCTGAAAATCCTCAAAAAGCTTTAATTTTTACTTCACGAACAGATCAGATAGAAAATATCAGAAGCAAGCTTGCGTTTAAAGGAATTAAATGCGCAGTTTTATTTTCTAAAGCAGATAAGGTTGAACGCAAAAAAGCCATAGACAGCTTTAGAAGCGGAAAAGAAAAATTCCTTATAACAAGCGATTTATCTTCGCGCGGACTTGATATTTTGAATATTTCTCATGTTATTCAAATGGACTTGCCGGAAGACGAAGATTTTTTTATTCACAGAAGCGGAAGAACCGGACGCGCAGGAAAAGACGGAATTAATGTTGTAATTGGCGATGAGATGGAAATGAGACGATATGCTGCACTTGAAAAAAAACTCGGACTTACAGTATATCCAAAAGAAATTTACGGTGGGAAAGTTTTAGATTGTGGATTTGAAAGCGAGGAAGAAAAATGAAAATTGCAGTCGACACTTTTGGATGTAATCATGCAAAAGGCGGACTAGGAGCCTATGCTCTTAATTTTATAGCAAATATTCCCGAAGACAAATTAAAAACATTTGAAATTCTTGGCTTCGAAGTTGACCGATACGTTTTTAATTCAAACAAAGATGTTCCGTTCAGTTCTGTAAAAGTTTCTGATGACGATAAATCAATTCAAAAATTCTATGAAAAGAAAATCAATAAAATTGCAAAAAAGAACGGCTACGATGCAATTATTTTTCCTGCCTGCGAAAAAGCACTTCCGCTTAAATTTAAAACCTTTACCGGAATAGCAATTGTAAACACAATCATTTCTTCTTTTATTGCAGAAAATCCAAAGCGTTCAAAAAAGCTTTTACAGGGCTTAAATAACATTCAGATAATAATTGCGGCTTCTAATTTTATAAAAGAAGATTTAATTCACCTTGGACTTTCAGCAGAAAAAATCACGATTGTGCATAACGGAATCGATCACAAAATTTTCTATCCTATGCCGGACATTGATGCAGAAATTGTAAACATCAGTCCGTTTGCAATTAAGCGCCCGTATTTTATTTACGGTTCTACCCTTTCCGGTCCGGAAAAAAAACATATTGAACTTATAAAAGCCTTTGAAATATTTAAAGAAAAAACAGGCGCCCCGCACCGTCTGGTGCTTGCAGGAAACGACGGCGCTTACAGCGAAATGATTCACCAGTGCGCATTCAATTCAAAATATGCTTCGGATATTTTTTTAACAGGTTACTTTCCTCCAAAGAATTTTGCAAAGCTTTATGCGGCTTCTGAACTTTGTATTTTCCCTTCTGTAATAGAAGGCGTCGGCCTGCCGATTCTGGAAGCTATGGCTTGTGGAGTTCCGGTTCTCTGTTCAAAAGAAGGTGCATTAAAAGAAATTGGCGGAACTTCTCCAATTTATTTTGATTCAAATAATATAGAAGAAATTGCAGAAAGCCTCGAAAAATGCATAAATGACAAAAAACTCAAAGAAAAAATGATTTTTGAAGGAATAATCTGGGCCAGCGAATACAATTGGGAAAAAACCGTGAGCCAGACTATTGAATTAATAAATAAAGCATAATTTCTGCTTGAAATTTTGAGATTATTTGTTATTCTTATTATTATAAATAATACATCGAATCAAGGCACGCTTACGCTTAAAGCCGTAACGTTGTCCTGAATAATTTAAAAAAAAGGAATTTAAAATGAAAAGAAAATTTTTATTCGTCTTTATTTTTTTCGTTCTTTCTATAAGCTGTTTTTCACAGAATTCAGATTTAAAATATTATTCTGATATTGAAAAGGATTATGATGGCTGGGCTCATGCAGAATATGTAGATAAACTTGAGGATGATGATATAATATTCCTGAATGCCTATATAGAAGCCTTTAAAGCCTTATTTACAAAAATCAACGTAGAAGTTCTCGAAAAGGTATCTAAAAAGAATTTATGGCTGTTTCAACAGGCTTTAGATGAATGGGACTATAAAAGTGGAGAAATATACGCTGTATTTTGCTCTGAATCATACGATGAAGATGAAGGAATATTTTTTTTAGCAATAGTAAATGAAGAAGATACACCAGAATGGGTTGCTGCTTATATAAATATTGATCAAATGGAAGATTTAGGAAGTATTTTTTAATAATAAAATAATATTTTTTCATACTCCTAAATTTACTGTCTTACAAAATTCCCCTGTAAATTCAGTTTATAAATTCACTTTAAATGAAATAGAAAATTCTGTATAATAAAAGACTATACAAAGAGGTTGCACGCTAAGTTGCAGAGGCATTTTTGGCGGGTGCGGATTTTATTTGGAGTAAATTGTGTTCTTAAAAAGTCTTGATATATCAGGTTTTAAATCTTTTGCAGATAAAACTCACATCGATTTTGCTGAAGGAATTACAGCGCTTGTTGGTCCAAATGGATGCGGTAAGAGTAATGTTGTAGATTCCATTAAATGGGTACTTGCAGAAAACCGTTCAAAAAATCTCCGTGCAGAAAAAATGGAAGACGTTATTTTTAACGGAACAGAACGTCGAACTGCTTTAAATGCCGCAGAAGTAACATTAACTCTATGCAACGATAAAGGACTTCTTCCTCTGGATGAAGAAGAAATTGCAATTACACGCCGCCTTTACCGTTCAGGCGATCAGGAATATTTTATTAACAGAAGACCGGCCGGTCCTACAGAAATCAGAAAGCTTTTTTTGGATACAGGTGTCGGTAAAGCAGCCTACTCCGTTATGGAACAGGGAAAAATTGACCAGATTCTTTCCAGCAAGCCGGAAGACCGCCGCTATCTTTTTGAAGAAGCAGCCGGAATCAGCCGTTCAAAAGCAGAATGTGCCGAAGCTGAACGTGAACTTGAAAAAACACGCCAATACATGGTTCAGATTGAAATTGCAATGGGAGAAATCAAAAGACAGTATGAAACCCTCAAAGTTCAGTCTGAAAAAACAATTAAATACCGCAAATACAAAGAAGAAATTTTAAACGCTGAACTTGATCTTGCTTTGCTCCGTTTGAAAAATTTTGTTCAGGATAAAGCACGCCACGAAGAAGAGTTAAAAAATGTTCAGGCAAAGCGCGACAAAGTTCGCCAGGAAATTGAAGAAATCAACAACACAATTTCTGAAAACATGGACAAAGTTAAGGCAATGCAGGAAGAACTTTATGCAAAACAGGCAGAGCTTCTTGCAATAGGACGCGAAAAAAACGGTAAGCTTGAACTTATTAAACAGCAGAATCAGCAGGCTTTAATTTTAAAAGAAAAAATAAATACTCTTGAAGGAAAAGTCCGTGCAATCGGCGAACGTGTAGAATCTATTCAGGAAGATATTGATGAACAGAATGCTGCCCTTCACCAGAAAAATAAACAGCTCGAAGACATTAAAAACAATATTTTAACCTTTGAAAAAAACATAGAAACAAGCAGTTCACAAATCACAGACAATGACAGACAGAGTGAAAACTTAAAGGCTCAGATTCAGACTGTTGAAGCAGAACGTAAAGTTCTGCAGGAAAATCTTGCAG
Source organism: uncultured Treponema sp. (assembly GCA_947165795.1). Next base: position 1,104 of record CAMVBP010000089.1, on the reverse strand, counting down.
GCATTACCGAAGATATTGTTTCCATGCTTGATGAAAAGCTTAAGTCTGCAGGCTTTAGCGAAGCTTCTTACAGAAAAGCAAAGGAAGAACTTGAAACAGCAGTTTCTAAAGTAAAGATTTTTGCAGAAGGCCGAAAAAATATTTTCTCTGACTTTTTAATTAAAGAGCATCAGAATGCGGAATATACAAATGCATTAAAAGAAGCAACTGAAGGTTTTGAAGAAGTAAAAAATCAGACCGAAAAAATTTCTGAACTTTTGAATCAGTTTGTTTCATCTTCACCTGCATTCATTACAGAGTTCCTTTCTCCGGAAGGAATCATGACAAAAAAACGCGACATTGATGAAAAAATTAACGAAAACATTAAACGCGTAAACGAAATTAATGAACAGATAGAAAAGCTTTCCGGCGAAAATGCTGATTTGTTAAAGAAAATTGATGAATACAAAGAAACTTCAAATAAGCTTAAGCTGAACGAAATCCAGATGCAGGAACAGATTTCTGCCAGTAAGAATCAGATTGCAATGATGGAACGCCAGCTCACAACAGAAAAAACAAGTTTAAAAGAAGCTGAAGATGAATTATTCCTTGAAAAAAAGCGTTCGGACGAAATCAACGATCAGATAAACGAATATCAGGATGAGCTTGCAGAAATTGAATACCGCGGTAAAAAGCTTGCCGAAGAAATGAATCATCTTGATGAAGATATTGCAAAGGCTAATAAAAATGTTTCCGGTAAAAGCGGTTCTCTTGAAAAGAAACGCGAAGAGCAGAATAAATATCAGGAACAGTATGAAAAGCTTTCTCTTTCTTTAAACTCTGCCGACAACGACATACGAAATATTAAACAGAATTTCCAGGATCAGTATTCACGAGACCTTATGGAATTTGAAGAGCGCATGTACAAAATTACAACGCCTGCCGTAGAAATAAGGGATAAGCTTTTTGAATCTAAAAAAGCACTTGCAAATCTTGGCAGCGTAAACCTTATGGCGCCAGAAGAATTTACAGAAGTTAAGGAACGCTATGAACGCCAGAAAACAAGTTACGAAGATACAGCAAAATCTCTCGAAAACCTTGTTCGCGTAAGTGAAGAAATTAAAT
>CAMVBP010000088.1 GCA_947165795.1 uncultured Treponema sp. | reverse complement strand
AGTTTTTTTCCGGCATTTATGCACGAAGTAAAAAGATGAATAAGAATCATATTATCCATCTGGCAGCCTTCGCATAAGGCTCCAGTCTGAACGGAAGTCCCCGAAACAACTGAACTTTCTGCCTTATAGGAATTTTCCGGTGACACAGAAGGATTAATTACAAGATACGGTTTTCCATCGTGCGCATAACCTGCCGAAACTGAAGGCTGAAGAAAATCAACAAAAAAAAGGCAGGCTTCGTAAATCAGATAAAAATATTTTCTTAAAAAATCAATATTTTGAGTGTATTCAAAATGCTCGTATATATGAGTAGCAAGCCATGCAGCACCAAGCACCCAGTACGTTCCCGGAAGCCAGGTATCCTGCGGAGCAGCATCTCCCCAATAGTCTGTATTATGATGAAGCACATAACCTCTGCAGCCATACATTTTCTGTGCAGTTATTTTTCCGTTTTTATAGGCTCGCGAAAGAAGTTCAAATAGAGGGATTTCACATTCTTCAAGATTACACATACAGGCCGGCCAGTAATTCATCTGTGCATTTATATTTATTGTATATTTACTTCCCCATGGCGGCTCTATGTAACCGTTCCACAAGCCCTGCAGCGTTAATGGAAGAACACCGGGGTTTCGGCTTCCTGCAATCATAAGATAGCGCGAAAAAGCCGTATACAAATTTACAATGGCAAGGCTTCCGTTTTTTAAATCGTCAAAATATTCCTTTACAGATTTGTCTTTAGAAATCTGTTCTGATTTTTCGCCTATATAAAGCTCCATTTTTTTCCATAAAGGATTATATTCAGAATAATGTCTGTCGAATAATTTCTGACAAGCTTTAGAAACTCCGGTCTTACTTATATAAGAATGCATCTCCTTCATTCTTTTTAATAAAAGAGGCTTCCATGTATTTTTTAATATTGATTTTTTATAATTCTTTTCCGTAATATTTTTTTTATATTTCCAGGCTCTTATATCAATAAAAAATAAAACCTCAGAACATTCTTTTCCGCATAAAGTAAATCCTTCGGCTTTTATATTGCCATCTGTATTTACAGCGCCTGCCGTAGCACAAAAAGGAATTCCGTGACTGTCTTCAAGAAAAATAAAATTATCAGAAATTCCCGCTCCATCACACCAGATTCCACGATCAAGAAAAGCACGGAAATTTATTTTCCCCGGCAACGAAGATTTTACATGCATAAAAAACATATCATCAACAGCGCTTATCCACGAAGTTCTTGTAAAAACAGTATTTTCTTCATCTGTATAACTAAGCTTTACACAGGCAGAATCTAAATCCAGTTCCGAAGAAAAAGTTCTAAGACAGCTTTCAGAAGTAGAATGAGTAAAAGGAAATTTACATTCTATTCCCGAATTTTCTTTTCTGAAAAAATCAATTTTAAATTCACCCGCTGTCTGATAAACGCGCTCATTAAAAGAAGTTCCGGAAAGATGTCTGAAAGCCATTTCCTGCGCCTGCAGGACTTCACCTTTTTTTATTAATGTACGGATTTCTTCTAAATATTTTCCGGCTGAATAATTAATTCTGTCATTCGGGCCGCCGGACCATATTCCTTCTTCATTCAGCTGAATAATTTCATTACACGGATGGACTTTTAGCATTGCGCCGAGCCTTCCGTTACCTAAAGGAAGATAATGCTCCCATTTTTCTGCTGGAGATTTAAAAATCAATTTATTCATATTAGAACTGCCATCCAACGCCGACAAAAGGACCAATTATTCCAAGATTAGAATCGCTGTTAAAGGTTACTTGATAATCACATCCAGGTTCTATAAATAAACGCTTGTTAATATAAATCTGCGCAGAAAAACCTGCATTAGCGGAAATGCTTAATGTATTTAATGGAGGAGAATCAAGATTATTAGAGAAATGGAATACAAAGTTATTGTAGAAAGTTACGCCGGGTCCAATGTGTAAATCAAGAAGTACTCGTCTTTTAAACATTGGAAGCTGATAAACAAACATTCCGTATCCCGAAAATAAATTTCCGTCTATTGAGTAGTATTCGAATTTATGCTTCATCATTGTTGCAGTTGCCTTTACACCCGCACCAAAATATCCCCAGGATCTTTTAAAGAACATAAACGAAATACGTGCCTGAGCACTTAAAGGCCATACCCGGCTGCCCATATAAGTCGGAAGTGTATCGTCATGAAGAATTACAGGACACAAATAGCCGGCACTTACATCCAGATCGACAACCTTTTTAAATTTTACGGTTAACTCCGATGCTGTATTTATATCAGAGTGAAGTCCACTGGCATCTTTTGCAACAAAGTGATAGTTTCCTACATCAAGAGTTCTCATATCAAACTGAAAAGTAAGTTTTCTGTTTCTATCGTCATGAGAAATAATTTCTGTCGGGCGAATCTTAAAAGCCCTTCCCTGCAGGTAATATTCAGTGTAAGCCTCATACTGATTGTCTGTCTGAGGCATAAAAAGATTCTGTCCTTCAATTTCGATAATACCATCATTATCTATATCATCAAGGTAAATTAACGGACGCATATATAAAGAATAGGTTACGTTTCGGATTTCCGGCTTGAACGCCTGAAGAACAGGAAATTCAGCGACCTGTGTCATCTCTTCTTCAAGAACTCCAAGAATATTATAAATCTTAATTGTAGAACGGTATTTTCCAGGAGACAAAATTGGATTTAAATAAATAACACATTCTTCTGTTTCTTCTTCATCTGTTTCGTGATAAATATATTCTTCCCACTGCTCAGATTCATCATTAAATTTTTCGATTAAAATTTCATAATAAAGAACATCGCCGGCATTTTCCCATGCAAACGGCTGAACAATTTCGTTTTGAATTTCTGTCTGCTTTTGTCCGGAAATTTTATCAACTTCCATTTCTTCAATATCTGTTGCTTCAGAGTTTTCATCATAAAAAACATAAGCATTCTTATCTGATTTTTTAGTCTTCTTTTTTCCTGCAGCAAAAGAATTTACAGAAAATACAAAGGCAAAAATAAAAAATGCGAAAATCTTAAAAAATGTTCTGAATGATTTAATTCTTTCCATATAAACCACCCGAAGTTTTTCTGTTTCCGCCGTTTTTATTTAATGTAAAATCTATTTCAAAATTCTGATTTGCAGTTGGTTTTCCATCAATAAAGATTTCGGTCTTTTCCTCATTAAAGCTAACAGCTTTTACTGTCCAGTAAAATTTTCCCTGACCAAGCTTATCAAGCTCTTCAAATTTTAATTGAGTATTATTAGCGCCGTAATTTGGTACAGACAAAAGCAATTTCTTATTTGAATTATAAATTTCAACAATATAATCTGTTGCGCGGTTTACGGAATCCCATTCAAATATTATATATGCACGCCCGTCATTTTCCTTGCGGGTGGTCTTTAAATAATCAGCATTAAATTTTGGACCATTATTAAGTCTTGGACGAGAAGGTGCTGCAAACGGTTCAATAGGAAGAACTTCAAACCTAAAGGTGTCTTCGCTCGAAATATCATAACCATCAGGAGTTTCTGCAATTACGCACCATTCATAAATACCCGAAGAAAGCCTTCCTACCGACTGTTCGTTTCCTTTTCTGTTCCAGACTTCCTGTTTTAAATCTTTTTCAAATATATAGGCTCCCTCTTCTACAACATTAGAAGAAGTTCCGCTGACTTTTCTGAATACAAGATTTGCGCTTGCAAAGTTTTCATAAGAATACCAGTTTAAAGAAGTATCATTTTCTTTTGCAGTCCATCCGTCAATTGTTGTTCCGTACAAAGGAGTCTTTAAAACTACAGGCCTGATAATTCGTAAATAGAAACGGCTGTCATTTATACTACTGTTTAAACGGGTACTTATTTCATTTTCATTGGCAAAGGCCTGAATGTCCCATTTATAATATCCTTCAGGATATTTATCCAGATTAATCTCAAAAGAAGTATCTTCAATAAAGTTCTCATCAATAAGAACTTTTTCTCCGGAAGTATCATAAATTTTAATACGATAATACTCAGCGCCTTCAACTTCTGCCCATTTAAATTTAAAAGGAATTCCAGGTCTTACAACCGCATTGCTTGTTGAAGTTGGCGCAATCATTCTTGGAGCGTCCAGACCTTTTACGATATTTATAACCTTTGGCTGAGTTGCAGCTTCAAAGGCAGAATCTTTTGCAACAACACGCCAGTAATAAGTTCCTAGATCAAGGTTCACTCCAGAAAAAGCAGAAGAATTAGACTGACCTTCAAAAACAATCGAACGGAATCTTTCATCTGTTGCAATCTGAATTGTATGATTAAGTAAAATATTTGTTTTCCATGTGAATCTTGTATCTGTCAAAAGCGGAAGCCAAATATTATATCCGTCCGGAGGGAATATTGTTCGCTGTTCAACAGTACCATTTAATGCATAAAATTCTCTTGTTTCGGAAACAGGAGAAGAGTTTCCTTCTGAATCTACATAAACAACATTCCAGAAATATTGACCTGTTGCAAGATTCTGAAGCGCATCATAAGGAATATTAATATAGTTAGTTGTTACTTCACGTTCAATTACTGCATTTCTAAATTCTTTTGTAGTTCCAATTCTGAGTTTGTAAGTAGAAGCTTCCGGCTCACTTCTCCACGAGAACGTTGAACCTTTCTGCTGAGTTCTGTCTACAAAGCTTCCGTCTGTCGGAACCATTAAAACCGGACTTTCCATTTCGCCGCGCTGTTCAATTACAAAGCTACCTACTTCGGATTGATTTGCAAGACCAATTTTATTAATTGTATAGAACGGCGTTACTGACCAGTAATATTTTCCCTGGCCCAAAGTAGAAATAATACTTGAAGAACTTGAAGTTCTCTGCTCTATTACAGGATTACGTAAATCCGGATTATCTGCTATGACAAAATTATAAGCCGTTGCGGTTGGAGAATCTGTCCAGATAAATCGCACGGCCGGTTTCTTTTTTCTATAATTATATTTGTAATCTGCAACCGGAGCGATAAGTTCCGGCTTTAATGACTGAATTAACTGGAACTTACCTGAACACAAGTCTTCTTCTACAGGAGCACCTGTAATTTCCTGCATTTTCCAGTAATAAGTTCCGTTTGCAAGATTAACAGAAAGATTATTAATTCCGCTTACCTGCAGAGAATTTACAATATTATTAAAATCCTTATCGGTAGAAATTTTTAATTCATAATCTTTAGTAAAATCAGTACCTGTCCATTCAAAATTTAAGGAATATTCATTTTCTGTAAAATACAGAATTTTAGAAGAAGGAGCCGGAGAATTCATAGAAACAACAGAAGTTCTTCTTCCGGCATCATCAATATTTACAGCTTCTCCGGCCCTGACAATTCCGCCGCTTTCCAAAGAAGCATTTCCCTTTTCAACATTTATAATAACGTTTTTATTATCCTGAGATTTTTGCGCAAAAAGTTTTGAACCTGCTTTTACATCAACAGAAATATTTGCCGCAGTAATAGTAACACCGGCACTTGTATCAGAAGAATCTACAGTTGCACTACCTTCTCCAAGTTCGGCCGCAAGAGTTCCGTTATCATGAAGAAAAATCTGAACCATTGTGTTTTCGCTTAAGTCAAGAACAGTACCATCATCAAACCAGACAGTTGCTTCAGACAAATCAGAAGTATGAATAGTATCTCCATTATAAACGGCAGAATTCTGACGCAATCTATCCCATACTACTCTATCAATAAATTTTCGCTGAGCTGTTTTATATTTAAATGTAATTGATGCGATTGGCGCTTCATTCATTTTGGAAAGTGCCCTGAAAAAACTTTTATAGAAAAAAGTGGCACTAATTGCAGCTCCCAAAACACAGATTAAGACTGCAATCCAGAATGAAACGATCAGATCATTTCTTAACCTGTATCTTGTTTTCTTCTTCATTCAAGTTTACACTCTCAAATTCAGGGATAGGGATACCAAGTAAATTTCTTACTTCGTTTAAAGTTTTAGGACCTGTCGGACCAACACATCTTGCACAGTCTCTGTCAAGAACAAAGTTTTTATCAGAAGTTTTGAAAAATCCTTCAATATCAAATTTCGGCATATTTACAACGCCAAAGAAGTGCTGAGCACCTTTTCCTTTTACTTCAAATTCAACAGGAATCATCTCAACAACAATTTCATTACTTTGATTCTCCGGAGAAAGAGTAAAATGATTTTCTTCACAGCGTATATAATCTTTCTTTAAAAGATTGTAAGTATCTTCTGTTATAAGGATATCGGTTCCACAAGGCTTGTTGGAACTTTCGGTTCGGCTTGCAAAGTTAACACTGTCTCCGATTGCAGTATATTCCATCTTGTCTTCACTACCCATAATACCACAGGTTGCACGACCGGTATTTATACCGCATCCAATTCTAATATGAGGTTTATACTTAGCTTTTGCCTCATTCTGATGAGCCTTAGTAAATGCTTCTGCATCTTTATTGTACTGCATAAGCGCATAACGCATTGCAATAGTTCCTCGGATTGCATCAATTGCATCCTTCTGAACATTCTTTCTGTGGAGTTTTTCAAGTTCAGCTTTTTTAGCATCTCTATCCGGCAAAAGCTCAAAGCTCAAGTCGTCATCGCGCAGAATTCCCCAAACGGCCATAATAGCATCGCCTTCGAATTTATCAATTGTACCGCCGCTTATCGTAACACAATTAACCATTCGGCTCATATAGTCATTCAAGAAGCCGATAATTTCACGAGGGCTTTCTTCTCCAAATCTGTTTTTAAAACCATCAGAAATAGCAGTAAAACCTCGAATATCGCTAAAGAATATAGTAACGTCCTTCAAATGCGGTTCAAAGTCAATTTCCTTTCTTGCAATAGCCTTTGCAACGTTTCGGTTTGTAAAGCGAGCAAACGTATTCAAGAATTCCTGTTCATCTTTAGTACTCTTATTCAATACGCCAATTTCGTCCCGGCGCTTCATATTCAAAGTATTTATAATTGCCGTATTAAAGTTACCCTGCTGAATTTCTTCTGCGGCGGCAGTAAGCCTGCGCAAATGAATGGAAATAGCAAAACGGGCAAAAGAAAGTATGAGAATAATGGAAACAAACAGAACAACAGCTGTAAGATACAGATTATTTTTTCTTGTAGTTTTTACACCTTCAAGAACAATTTCCAGAGGAACTGTCGTTAATACGACAATATCTGCAATACTCAATTTCTGGTAAGCACCAAGATACTGAGTTTTCTTTCCATTTTCATCAATAACCTCGAACGGAATCTGACGCGAATCTTCGTTATTCTGATTATTTTCGCGCATTATTTGAACAAGCTCATAATTCTTCATGCTCTGACCGCTCAAAACGCGTTCATTATCCGGATGACACAAAAGTTCATCACTATCATTAATCATAAAAGTTGAATTAGTAGAACCGGTTCCAAGAATGTCAGAAATTCCTTCCATACTAAAAATTATGATACAGCACTGCTCTTCACCATTTTCCCTGTACGGAAGTAAAAGAGCCATAATGCTGTGAGTAAAATACGGAGACGCATTTAGAGCAATAGTTTCGCCGCGGCAGCAGCGTTCAATTTCATTCTGCCGCTGATTAATAAATAAATTTACGCAGGAAGTATCAAGTTCATTGGAAGAAAAGAATCTTGAATTCTCCATTTTTAATTCAATGGAAGGAGAATAATTATCCATTCCAATAATCAGAATATCAGCAATATCCTGATTTCTTTCGTAAAAGAAAGCCTCGGCCTGGCGTGCAAGAACTGAATTCTGTCCGCCGGAAACAACGTTCACCAAATCAAGAAGCTGAAGAACACTAGAACGAATTGTATTAAGTTCATTCTGTGCGGAAGAAGCCGAACGCGTATTAATAGTAAGATTATTTTCTTCGGCCGTAATGCGTACATCCTGAGAGACAAAATAGCTGTTTAAGATTGTAACGCTACCAAGTGAAACTAAAACTATAAGACCATATATACGGGTCATCTTTGCTATAAACTTTTTG